>NZ_JBSFNQ010000006.1:0-158497 GCF_053981115.1 Streptomyces sp. NPDC003691
AGCCGCATGGCGCTGAATCCTGGCAGCACGCCCCCGCCTGATCCGTACGACACCGCCGTCACCGCCGGTCCGTGACCCTCCTGGCCCGGGGGTGGTACGGGGCCGCCGGACGAACTCCGCTGTCAGTAGCGGCGGGTGATCAGCGCCCGCTTCACTTCCTGGATCGCCTTGGTGACCTCGATACCGCGCGGACAGGCGTCCGTGCAGTTGAACGTCGTACGGCAGCGCCAGACGCCGTCCTTGTCGTTGAGGATCTCCAGCCGCTGCTCCCCGGCCTCGTCGCGCGAGTCGAAGATGAAACGGTGGGCGTTGACGATCGCGGCCGGGCCGAAGTACTGCCCGTCGTTCCAGAACACCGGGCACGACGTGGTGCACGCCGCGCACAGGATGCACTTGGTGGTGTCGTCGAAACGCTCCCGGTCCTCGGCGGACTGGCGGCGCTCACGGGTGGGCTCGTTCCCCTTGGTGATCAGGAACGGCATGACGTCCCGGTACGCCTGGAAGAACGGCTCCATGTCGACGACCAGGTCCTTGAGGACCGTGAGGCCCTTGATGGCCTCGACCGTGATCGGCTTCTCGGGGTTGATGTCCTTGATCAGCGTCTTGCAGGCGAGCCGGTTCTTGCCGTTGATCCGCATCGCGTCGGAGCCGCAGATGCCGTGGGCGCAGGACCGCCGGAAGGTCAGTGTGCCGTCGAGGTCCCACTTGATCTTGTGGAGGCCGTCGAGGACCCGCTCCTTGGGGTCGATCTCCAGCTCGAAGTCCTCCCAGACCGCGTGCTCGGAGATCTCCGGGTTGAACCGGCGGATCCGGAACGTGACGGTGATCAGGTCCGACGCCGCCGCCTCGGCCTCCACCTTGTCCATGGTCGGGGTAGCCATCAGTACTTACGCTCCATCGGCTGGTAGCGGGTCTGGACGACCGGCTTGTAGTCGAGCCGGACGGTCTCGGAGCCGTCCTCGCCGACCTCGCGGTACGCCATGGTGTGACGCATGAAGTTGACGTCGTCGCGGTTGGGGTAGTCCTCGCGGTAGTGACCGCCGCGGGACTCCTTGCGCGCCAGCGCGGACACCGCCATCACCTCGGCCAGCTCCAGCAGGTTGCCCAGCTCGACGGCCTCCAGCAGATCCGTGTTGAAGCGCTTGCCCTTGTCCTGGACGGACACGTTCCGGTAGCGCTCGCGCAGCTCGCCGATCTTCTCGACGGCCGTCTTGATGGTCTGCTCGGTGCGAAACACCATGACATTGGCGTCCATGGTCTCCTGGAGCTCCTTGCGGATGTCCGCCACCCGCTCGTTGCCCGTGGAGTCCCGCAGGTTCTCGATCAGCTCCTGGACGAAGCTGCCCGGGTTCTCCGGCAGCTCGACGAAGTCGGCCTTCGCCGAGTACTCGGCGGCGGCGATACCGGAGCGGCGTCCGAAGACGTTGATGTCGAGCAGCGAGTTGGTGCCGAGGCGGTTGGCGCCGTGCACCGAGACGCAGGCGACCTCGCCGGCGGCGTACAGGCCGGGCACGACGGTGGTGTTGTCGGCCAGCACCTCGCCCTCGACGTTGGTCGGGATGCCGCCCATCGCGTAGTGCGCGGTGGGCTGGATCGGAATCGGGTCCGTGTAGGGCTCGATACCGAGGTAGGTCCGCGCGAACTCGGTGATGTCCGGCAGCTTGGCGTCGAGCTGCTCCGGCGGCAGGTGGGTGAGGTCCAGATAGACGTGGTCGCCCTCGGGGCCGCAGCCCCGGCCCTCGCGGATCTCCGTGTAGATGGAGCGGGAGACGACGTCGCGGGAGGCCAGGTCCTTCATGACGGGCGCGTACTTCTCCATGAAGCGCTCACCGTCCTTGTTGCGCAGGATGCCGCCCTCGCCGCGGGCGCCCTCGGTGAGCAGGATGCCCATGCGCCAGATGCCCGTCGGGTGGAACTGGAAGAACTCCATGTCCTCCAGCGGCAGCCCGCGCCGGTAGCAGGCGGCCTGGCCGTCGCCGGTGAGGGTGTGCGCGTTGGAGGTCACCTTGAAGAACTTGCCGGTGCCGCCGGAGGCGTAGATCACGGCCTTCGCCTGGAAGATGTGGATCTCGCCGGTCGCCAGCTCGTAGGCCACCACACCGGCGGAGTGCTTGACCCCGTCGACCTCGGTGATGAGCTGGTCGAGCACGTAGAACTCGTTGAAGAACTCCACGCCCTCCTTGACGCAGTTCTGGTACAGCGTCTGGAGGATCATGTGGCCGGTGCGGTCCGCGGCGTAGCAGGACCGGCGGACCGGGGCCTCGCCGTGGTTGCGGGAGTGGCCGCCGAAGCGGCGCTGGTCGATGGTGCCGTCCGGGGTCCGGTTGAACGGCAGGCCCATCTTCTCCAGGTCGAGGACGGCGTCGATGGCCTCCTTCGCCAGGATCTCGGCGGCGTCCTGGTCGACCAGGTAGTCACCGCCCTTGACCGTGTCGAAGGTGTGCCACTCCCAGTTGTCCTCCTCCACGTTCGCCAGCGCGGCGGCCATACCGCCCTGCGCGGCGCCCGTGTGGGAGCGGGTGGGGTAGAGCTTGGTCAGTACCGCCGTACGGCTGCGCTTGGTGGCCTCGATGGCCGCGCGCATGCCCGCACCACCGGCGCCGACGATGACGGTGTCGTACTTGTGGATCTTCATGAGGTGTCGTCAGCCCCGGCTCTAGCGGATGTTCGGGTCGAAGGTGAAGATCACCAGCGTGCCCAGCAGGATGGTGAACACCGTGGCGGCGTACAGCAGGCCCTTGAGCCACAGTCGCGTGTTCGGGCGCTCGGCGTAGTCGTTGATGACGGTACGCAGGCCGTTGGCGCCGTGCAGCATCGCGAGCCAGAGCATCAGCAGGTCCCAGACCTGCCAGAACGGGGACGCCCAGCGGCCCGCGACAAACGCGAAGCCGATCTTGGAGACACCGCCGTCGAGCACCAGCTGGATGATCAGGTGGCCGATGACCAGGACCACCAGCAGTACGCCGGACAGCCGCATGAAGAGCCAGGCGGCCATCTCGAAGTTGCCGCGGGTGGAGCGCGGGGTCCGGCCGGTCCGCTTGCGCGGGGGCTCGATCACCGGTGCCGGGTTGTCGACGTCGTACTGGGGGCCGGTCTCGACGGGGCCGATGGCGGCGGAAGAGGTGTCAGCGGACATAGCGGCGTCAGCCTCCGAAGACTTCGCGTGCGGCGTGGCCGAGGACGGGGTAGAGGGCGCCCACCATCAGGACGATCCAGATGCCCATCACGGTCCAGAGCATCTGCTTCTGGTACCGCGGCCCCTTCGACCAGAAGTCCACGGCGATGACCCGGAGGCCGTTCAGCGCATGGAACAGGACGGCGGCCACCAGGCCGTATTCGAGCAGGGCGACGATCGGCGTCTTGTAGACGGCCACGACCTTGTCGTAGTCCTCTGGCGAGACGCGGACAAGAGCGGTGTCCAGCACATGGACGAACAGGAAGAAGAAGATGAGGACGCCGGTGACTCGGTGAGCCACCCAGGACCACATTCCTTCCCGGCCGCGGTACAGCGTTCCAGCCGGCACGGAAGAACCCTCCGGGAGCGGGGACTGGGGCCTGCCGGCTTGGGTTGTCGGTCTGGCCCGGCCGGGTACGGTCCACCGGCCCCGGCCATCGTAGCGACGCTTTGTCGGTTCGTTCGCGCGGGGTCCTCCGGTGTGATCAAACCGGCAGTCAAAGAGCCACGGACGGACTACCCGGTCCGGGGCCCGGACGCCCGCCTCGGCCGGGTGCCTAGGCCGGGTCCGCCGGGGCGTGGACCCCGGCCGCGGCGAGCAGCCGCAGCCGGGCCCGGGCGAGCCTGCGGAGCTGTTCGGCCGCGATCTCCCGCTCCTGTTCCGGCTCATGGGCCAGCCGCAGCCGGATGCCCGCGAGGATCTGGTCCACCTGCTCGCCGGCGCCGTAGCCGTCGAGGCTGATCACGAACGTGTGTCCGAACCGGTTCTCGTACGCGTCATGGGCGGCGGCCAGGGCCATCAGGACGTGCGGGCCCTGCGGCGCGTCCGGGTGCGGGCCGGTGGGGTACTCGTCGGCCAGCGCCTCGGCCAGATCGCCGGGGCCGAGGTCGTAACCCGCCTCGTCGGCGGCGGCCAGCAGGGCCGCGGTATCGGGGTACGGGCGGTGGGCGGCCACCCGCTCGGCCCAGCGGGCGCTGCCGCAGCAGGCGAGCAGCGCGGCGACGGCCTCCTCGTGCGGTGCCTGGTTGAGCCGGGTCACGCCCGGCGCGGTCCGGCGCCCGGCGGGGGCGCTCTCCGGTGGCCGTACCGCCCCGGCCGGCCGAATCTGGTGCGAAGCGCCGCCCGTGCCCCCGGGCGCCCCGGTGACCGGCGACCCGCCCACGGTCCGCGGACTGCCGGTGGCCTGTGCGGGTAAGACGGCCCGGGGCCCCCGCAGGGCGTCCGGCAGACCGGTCCCGGTTTCGGCATCGCTGAACAGCGTGGGCTCCTCGGGGCGGAGGACGGCAGGGGATGCCGTGAGCGTGATCGAGTGCTGGTGAGGGAGGGGCGAATGGGACACAACGCTATCCAGGTGTACGAGCAGACGTCCGACGGATGCGCGATTTTCACCCGGACGGGAGGGTTTCAGACCATGTGATGGACGGAACATGGGCAGAACTTGACGCTCCTGATCGAACGACGGCGGGGGATGAGCACCCGGTGGGAGCCGGTTCCCGCGGGCGCCGGTCCGACCGCCCCCGGGTGAGCGGCCGGGACGCGGCACACGTATCTGCCGCAGGGGCCGTAGGAGATCCGGACGGCCGCGGGCCGCGCGGGGGCGCGGAGACGGCCGCGGACCGCGTACGGGATACGGACGGCTGATGACGGACGGCGGGACCCGGGACCGGGTTACCGGCCGGGACTGCGGGACTGCGGTGCTCAAGTACTGCGGCACTGCGGGATCTGCGGGACTGCGGGATCTGCGGGACTGCGGGACTGCGGTGCTCAAGTACTGCGGCACTGCGGGATCTGCGGGATCTGCGGGACTGCGGGACTGCGGGACTGCGGTGGTGCGAGACGGTGAGAAGGGAGACGGACGGGTGATACCTGACGCGGAGACGGCCCGGCGGCCGGTGCGGCGGCTCCGGGGCGCGGCCCCCGGGGCCGTACTCCTCGCCCTTGTCCTCGGCGGCTGCACCGGCGGTGGCGGGACGGGCTCCGGTACCGGGGCCGTGCGCTCGCCGGACGCCGTATCGCCGTCCCCGTCCCCGTCGCCGACCCGGCCGGGCCCGCCCACCAGCGACCCGGACTCCCGGCTGCCGCTCTCCGCCCCGCCCGCGACCGTGCCCGCCGTCGCCCGCCACCAGCCGGCCCGCGGCCCCGGCTGGAAACCCGGCCCCGGATCCCGTGTGGTCATCGCCCCCGGTGCCGGTCCGCTCCGCGACGAGGCCGGACTGCTCGCCCGTGAGCTGGGCATCCCCTACGCGGGCAGCGCCCCCGTGCGGACCGGTGACATCGAACTGGCGCTGGACGCGCGGGCCGCGGGCGGACCGGAGTCGTACACCGTCCGCACCGGCGGCGGCCGGACCCTGGTCACCGGCCGCGACGAGGCCGGGGCCTTCTACGGCACCCGGACCGTGAAACAGGCGCTGCGCTCCGGCGGCACGGTCCCGGAGGGCACGATCACCGACGCCCCGGACCGGCCGCAGCGCGGGCTGATGGTCGATATCGCGCGGAAGCCGTTCACCGCCCGCTGGCTGGAGGACCGGCTGCGGGAGATGGCCGATCTCAAGCTCAACCAGCTGGGGCTGCACTTCTCCGACGACCAGGGCTTCCGGATCGAGTCCACCACCCATCCCGAGGTGGTCTCGGCGGAGCGGCTGACCAAAGCCGAGGTCCGCCGGATCCTGGCGCTCGCCGCCTCCCTCCACATCACCGTGATCCCGGAGATCGACTCCCCGGGCCATCTCGGCGCGGTGCTGAAGGCGCACCCCGGGCTCCGGCTGAAGGACGCCGCCGGACGGCCGGTGCGCGGCGCCGTCGACATCGGGAACCCGGCGGCCGGAAAGCTCGTCGACGAACTGCTCCGGGAGTACGCCGGGCTCTTCGGCGGCCGCTACTGGCATCTCGGCGGCGACGAGTACGCGGCGCTGGCCAGGAAGGATCCGGAGGCGTCGTTCCCGGGGCTGGCGGCGCTGGCCCGGGAGCGGTACGGGCCCGGCGGCCGGGTCCAGGACCTGGCCACCCGGTGGGTGAACGACCGGGCGGCGGTGGTGCGCGGCCTCGGCCGGGTGCCCAAGGCGTGGAACGACGGGTTCTTCCGCGGGGGCAGGGTGTCCGTGGACCGGGACGTCGAGGTCGAGTACTGGACCGGCAAGGAGATCGGGGCCCGCCCGCCCGAGGAGTATCTGGCGGAGGGGCGTCCGGTGGTGAACCTCAACGACGAGTACCTCTACTACGTCCTCGGCGAGCCCAACGACTTCACCTACCCCACCGGGCGGCGGATCTACGAGGAGTGGACCCCGCTGGTGCTCCGCGGCACCCGGCCGGTGCCCGGGCGGTACGACGGCCGGATACTCGGCGCCCGGTTCGCCGTCTGGTGCGATCTGGCGGGGGCGCAGACCCCGGAGCAGGTGGCCCGGGGGATCGCCCTGCCGCTGGCGGCGACCGCGCAGAAGGTCTGGGACGAACGGAAACCGGCACGCGACTGGGCGGACTTCGCGGCACTGGCGCGGAAGGTGGGGCAGGTGGCCGGGGGCTGAGCCGGTGCGCGGAGCGGCGGCTGTACCAGGCGGCGGCCCCGTCCCGGCGGGTCGGCCCCGGCCCGGCTTATCACCGCGCGGCGGTGATTTCCCTTGGACGCGGGGCTGTCCGGAGGCGTAGCGTCCGCACACGCCCGTGGCCGGAGGACAGCGTGTCGTCCGGGGGAGACGGCCGTTTGCCGTGCCGATCGGGCCGTTCCCTTCGCCGGACCGCGGCCGCACCGCGCCAGGCGCCGTCCGCGCCGCCGCTTCCGGGTGTCCGTCGTTCCACCACTGCTGCTCTCCGGGGGGCCGGATCCATGACTCTCTGTTCCATCTGCCGACGGGATACCGCCGCGGGCGCGCAGGGCCTCTGCGCGCGGTGCGCGGCCGGGGCCACGATCGCCGGGCAGCAGCCCGCGGCCGGGACCGTGCCCGGTATCCCGGCCGCCCCGGCGCCCGCCGCCGGTGCGCAGGCCGCCGGGCACCCGGCCGTACCGCCGCCGCCCGCCGCTCCCGCTCCCGGTCCGGTCCCGGCCCCGGCGGCCTATCCGGCCCCGGCGCCGTACGGCGCGGCCCCGCAGTACGGCGCCGTTCCGCAGTACGGCACGTTCACCCCGCCGCCCCGGCCGGTGAAGGCGCCCGTCGGGCTCTCCTATGCGGTGATCGCGCTGCTCGGTCTCTGCATCGTCGTCGACCTCTTCGCGATCGGTGTCTCGGTGCATGTCCGCGGGGTGGCGGAGTCCCTCGACAACTCGCCCTTCTCCATCACCCAGGCCGAGGCCGACGACGCCGACCGGATGATGGCCGTGGCGATCGCCTTCAAAGGGGTGGCGCTCCTGGTAACCGGCGTCCTCTTCGTCATCTGGTTCGCCGCGGCGCGTGCCAACGCGGCCGTTTTCGCGCCGGACGTCACCCGCTGGGGCCAGGGCTGGGCGATCGGCGGCTGGTTCATTCCCCTTGCCGGACTGGTCATTCCGCGGCTGGTCGCGGGCACCATCTGGGAGGGCAGCCGACGGGAGCGGTACGCGCACAGCGGCACCGCGCCCCTGACCGTCTGGTGGACCCTCTATGTGATCGGAATGCTGGCCGGGCAGGTCGGTCTCCAGAACTACTCGAGGTCGGAGACCCCCTTCGAGGCGCTCTTCGGCGCGACCTGGCTGATCATCGCGGACACGATCGACATCGCCGCCGCCGTCGCCGCGATCGTCGTCGTACGGAAGATCACGCGCATGCAGCAGGAGAAGGCGGCGGCGGCCTGGCAGCCCGCGCCCGTACCGCCGGTGCACCACACGTACTGACTCCGGTATCCGGCCCGCCCCGGGCGGCCCGACAGTGCGGGCCCGCCCGGGGGAGTGCGGGCCCACACCGCGTCCCAGGGGGCTCGAACGGGGCGTCACAAGGCGTCCGCAAGCCACTCTCCTGGTGGCCCGAATGTAACAGAGCCCTGGCGTAAGTGTGTACGATCCGGGCCGAGTTGAAGGAGAAACAGGGGTGGCCGCCACCGCCCCGCTCCGGGCCGGCAGAGGCCATGGCCCGCCCGGGCCATGGCTTTTTCCCTGCCGGAGGGAGTAGTTTGCGCCACCGGGCCGTGTCCGCGAAGCGCCGTCCGGCCCCCCTCAGGGCGGACGGCACCGCCGTGCGGAAGCGGCCCGGTGCGCAGGTGGAGCGAGCCCGCGCCGCTGTGCGGAAGCGGCCGGATTCGCAGGTGGAGCGAGCGGCCGCGGCCGCGATGGGAGGCGTCCGGTGACGTCCGATGGCCTGAGTGAGCTGAGAGAACTGATGGCACGCGCCGACGAGCGTGCCCTGGCCGCAAGCGGGGTGGCCTGTTTGGAACGCTGCCTTCCGCTGCTGGGGGAAGGCGGGGCGGGGCCCGAGGCGCTGCGCCCGCTGTGGGCGGGGCTCGCCAACGGCCCGGCGCACTGGGCCGAACGGCTCGCGGAGGCCAGGGAGGCGCTCAAGGGCCCGCCGGAGCGCGACACCGGGGCCGTCGCCGACCCGTCGGAGGCGGCGGACGGAACCGGCCCGGCCGCGGCCGACACCGTACGGGCCATGCTCGACAACGCGCCCGCCGACTGGGCCGAGGCCCCGCTGCGGACCTGGGCGGGGGAGTGCTCGGCCACCGCACTCGACCTGAACCGCAGGCTCGCGGCCGGGGCGTCCGGTGAGGCCCCGGCCAACGATCCGCTCTCCGCGGGGGAGCTGCGGCGGCAGATCAGGATGCTGCACCTGCTGGCCGACGGCGAGGGGCCGAACGGACTCCGCCAGGCGCTGAACGCGGCCACCGAAGGCCGCCGGGTGCTGGCCGCCGCCCTCTCGCGGCGGGCCCGCAGCAGCAGCCGTACCTGAGAACCCGGACCGGCGTGGCCGCCGGAACGGGACGAGCCGGGGAACGGGGCCGGTGGCGGAGCGGGTGCCGCCGCGGAGGGGTTCGCCGGGCCTGCGGAGGAGCGCGGGCCGGGGACCGGATCAGCCGGGGAGCGCGGGGACGTGGAGTGCGTCACGTCCCGGACGCGGCAGGTGTGAGGGCGGCGCCGGGCGGTGAGAAGACCCGCCGGGACGGTCCGGTGGATGGACGACCGGGGCCGCCACCCCCCACAGGAGAGGCCCCGGTCGCCGTCCGCAGGGTCCGCGGTACGGCCCCGTAACCCACTCTGCGCCGGGCGGCCGGTTTCTGTCACAGGCCCTTCCGTACAGACTCGTCCCGAATATTGTTGCAAGTTGTACAAACCATGGACGGGGTGCCTTGCCACGACGTAGCGTGCTGGTCTCGTAGGAGTGCTCAGGGCAGAGCGGTACAGCACTGACCAGCTAATCCGAACAGGTACAGGTAGAGGTTGTGCTGGGGGACGACGCGGAGCTGACCACCGCGGTGCTCGCGGCACAGAACGGGGACGAGTGCGCGTTCCGTTCTGTGTACCGCGCGGTGCACCCGCGGCTGCTCGGCTATGTACGGACGCTCGTCGGCGAGCCGGATGCCGAGGACGTGACGTCCGAGGCCTGGCTGCAGATAGCCCGTGACCTCGGCCGGTTCAGCGGTGACGCGGACCGGTTCCGCGGCTGGGCCGCGCGGATCGCCCGGAACCGGGCGCTCGACCACATCCGGATGCGGGGCCGCCGTCCCGCCGTCGGCGGCGACGAGTCCGAACTCACCGGACGGGCCGCCGAATCCGACACCGCCGACGAGGCCATGGAGGCGCTCTCCACCGGGAGCACGATGGCGCTGATCGCCCGGCTGCCGCAGGACCAGGCGGAGGCGGTGGTGCTGCGGGTGGTCGTCGGGCTCGACGCCAAGAGCGCCGCCCAGACCCTCGGCAAACGCCCCGGAGCCGTCCGCACCGCCGCCCACCGCGGGCTGAAGCGGCTGGCCGAGCTGCTCGGCGGCGACGATTCGGAGGGCGTCAGTCCGGAGCCCTCGGGGCCACCGTCCGTTCCGCTCCGCCGGGCCGGGGAGTATTCCCGCGGTGCCGCGCGCGCTCCGTCGGACCCGGCCGGGTCCGACGGGCTGAGCGCCCCGGGCGGCCGGACCGCCGGGACCGCCGGAAATCTCGACGGTGTACCGCCGCAGCGCGGCCGGGACCAGGGGGCGGCGGCGTCCGCCGGTGTGACGCAATCCTGGTGGCGGACGCAGAAGGACATGTGATGGCCGACGACCGGAACGAGTGGCTCGACCAGGTGACGGCGGAGCGTCTGATGCGCGGCGAACCGGTCTCCGGCCTCGGCGAGCTGGGCGGACCCGCCCGCGCCGAGGCCGCCCGGCTGGCCGGGGCGCTGCGTGCGGTCGCCGCTCCCGAGGCCGGGGCCGACCGGGGCGAACTGCCCGGTGAGGCCGCCGCGGTGGCCGCCTTCCGGGCGGCCGCGGCCTCGGCGGCGGCGGGTCCGCGGTCCGCGGACGGAGCCACCAGCCTGGGCATCGTCAAACTGGCGCCCGGCGCCGTTCCGGACACCGGAGCGCCGCGCGGTGCGCGCGGCGCCGGACACCGGCGGAAACTGAGCGCCCCGTTCCGCCTCGGGGTCGTGGCCGTCGTGGCCGGATTCGCCTTCGGCGGGGTCGCCGTCGCCTCCGGTGCCGACTTTCTGCCCTCCCCCTTCGACGGAGCCGGCCCCACCGCGACGGGGACGTCCGTCTCCGCGGGTCCGGGCGAACGGCCCGATGCCGGTCCGCGGGCGCCCGGTCCCGCCACCGAGGGTCTGTCGCCGGGGGACGGCGGGCCGCCGAGTTCGTCACCCGCACGACCGGTCGGCAGCACACCGAAGCCCGAGCTCCAGGGCGAGCCCTATCACCGGGTGGCCCGGGCCTGCCGGGAGCACCGCGCGGGGACGACCCGGCCCGAGGGCCGTGCGCTGCTCCAGCGGCTGGCCGGGAAGCCGGAGCTGGTGGGCCCGTACTGCGACGGAGTGCTGGGCACCGCCCTGCCGGGGGCGGGCGCCGGGGACAACCGCGGCAGCCAGGGCCGGGTCGACGCGCGCAACGGCGCGGGCAAGGTCAAGGGCAACGGCAAGGTGAAGAACAACAAGAACAACAACAAGAACAAGGTCAAGAACAAGGGCGGCCAGGGCCAGGGGAACGCCAACGGGAACGCCAACGGCAACGCGACCGGAAACCCGGCCGGGAACGCCACCGGGAACGGCGGAGCCGGCAGTGGCCAGGGGACCCCGGGCGGCGGCACCGGCGCCCAGGACGCCCTGCCGCCCGGTCACGGCCACGGCGGCCCCCACAACCACGACCGCAAGGCCGAGAAGACACAGAAGTCCGGCGAACGCCGGGGAGTGGCCCCGGGCCGCCGGGGCGCGACGAGCGGTTCGGGCACGGGTACCGGCCCGGGGGAGTCCGTCGCCGGATCCGGTGGCAGCGCCTTCGGCGGCGCGGCCGGTACCGTCGTGTTCCCGCCGGTGCTGCTCGTCTGAGCCCGTTCTCCGGCCACCCCGGAGCTGCGATTTTCCGATGATGTTCGCGGTGGTGTGACGTTTCCGGGCGGGGCGGCGCTGTAGAGAGTGAGCCGACTGGTCATCGGCGAGCGCCAGTAGCCGGGGTTCCCCCCGTACCTACGGCTTGGCGCACCGGCGCGGGCGGGGCACGTTCCCCCGGTCCCGCCCGCGCCCCTTCTTCTCCCGCTCCGCCGTGCGGCGTTGCCCGGTGCTCACCGGTGCACCACGACCCGGTCCCCGATGCGCACTCCGTCGAAGAGTGCGGCGACGGCGGCCCGGTCCCGGACGTTGACACAGCCGTGCGAGGTACCGCGGTAGCCGCGGGCGGCGAAGTCGGCGGAGTAGTGGACCGCCTGGCCGCCGCTGAAGAAGAGGGCGTACGGCATCGGGGTGTCGTAGAGCGTCGAGACATGGTCGCGCGACTTCAGGAACACGCTGAACACCCCTTCCCGGGTCGGGGTGTACTGCGAACCGAAGCGGACGTCCATGGTGGCGCGGACCGTGCCGTTGACGACCCATGACAGGGTCCGGGTCTTCTTGCTGATGCAGAGCACCCGGCCGTCCAGGCAGCGCGGGTCGAGCGACGGCCCGCGGGCCGCGGTGGTCCTGCCCGCCAGTTCGTCCCGGGTCGGGCGCGCGGTCATCCCCAGCAGCCGGTCCCAGGTGGCCCCGGTGACCGAACCGCTGGGCAGAAGACCCCGTTTGCCCTGGAAGCCCCGGACGGCGGTGGCCGTCACCTTCCCGTAGAAGCCGGTGGGCGCGCCGCCGTACCAGCCGATCTGCGCCAGCCGGGCCTGGAGCTCGCGTACCCGCTCGCCCTGGTCGCCCCGCCGCATCAGCACCGGGCCGCCGGTCTCCCGGGCCGCCGCCGACTGCCGCTGCCCGGTGGCGGCCGGGGCCGGGCGCTCGGCGGGGGCGGCGCTCCGGGCGGGCGTCCCGTCCCCGGAACGGCCGTCGTCCGGCGGCGACGACGGCGACTGCGACGGGGGCGACGGCGGCGAGGGTACGGAGGTGGCGGAGCCCGGCGCCGGTACGGCCCCCGGCTCCCCGGCCGGCCCGTCCGCCGCCCGGGCGGAACAGCCCGCGGCGAGCGCGAGCACGGCTGCCGCGGCCGCCGTCCTGCGTACCAGTACCAGAGTCCTGCCGGTCATTGCGTCCCCCCACGGTCGCCGTACCCCTGCCGGGCCCGCACCGGCCCACTGCCGAGGATGCTCCTCCCGGCCTGCCGGGCGGTGCGTTCCCGAGCATCATGAGGAAGACGAGACGAAAGCGACACCCCGCGACCGGCGAGGGGCCGACGGCGGAGCGGTTCCGTCCGAATCCCTTCGGGATCCGTCCGGACCGGGGCGGCGGTGCCGGTGGCGGCCGGGCCCGCGGACCGGAGGCGAGACGGACGATGGCAACTGCGCGCGAGTCGGAGTCCGGGCTGCCGGTGGAGGCGGTGTACGGCCCCGAGGCCCTCGCGGACTGGGACCCCGCGGCCAGACTGGGCGCACCCGGCGCCTACCCGTTCACCCGGGGGGTCTATCCGACCATGTACACCGGCCGCCCCTGGACCATGCGGCAGTACGCGGGCTTCGGCACCGCCGCCGAGTCCAATGCCCGCTACCGGCAGCTGATCGCCGACGGCACCACGGGGCTGTCCGTCGCCTTCGACCTGCCCACTCAGATGGGCCACGACTCCGACGCGCCCCTCGCGCACGGCGAGGTCGGCCGGGTCGGGGTCGCGATCGACTCCCTCGACGATATGCGGGAGCTGTTCGCGGGCATCCCGCTGGACCGGGTCTCCACCTCCATGACCATCAACGCCCCGGCCGCGGCACTGCTCCTCCTCTACGAGCTGGTCGCCGAGGAGCAGGGCGTGCCGGGCACCCGGCTCGACGGCACCATCCAGAACGACGTGCTCAAGGAGTACATCGCCCGGGGGACGTACATCTTCCCGCCCGGACCGTCGCTGCGGCTGACCGCCGACACCCTCCGCTACTGCCGCGACCGGCTGCCCCGGTGGAACCCGATCTCGGTCTCCGGCTACCACATGGCGGAGGCCGGGGCGTCGCCCGTGCAGGAGGTGGCGTTCACCCTCGCCAACGCCGTGGCCTACCTCCGTACCGCGCTGGCCGCCGGGCTCACCGCGGACGACATCGGCCCCCGGCTGTCGTTCTTCTTCGTCGCCCGCACCACACTCCTGGAGGAGGTCGCCAAGTTCCGGGCGGCCCGCCGGATCTGGGCCGGGATCATGCGGGACGGGTTCGGCGCCCGGCAGCCGAAGTCCTGGACGCTGCGGTTCCACACCCAGACCGCGGGGGTCCAGCTCACCGCGCAGCAGCCGGAGGTCAATCTGGTGCGGGTCGCCGTCCAGGCGCTCGCCGCCGTCCTCGGCGGCACCCAGTCGCTTCACACCAACGCCTTCGACGAGGCCATCGCCCTGCCCACGGAGCACGCGGCGCGGCTCGCTCTCCGGACCCAGCAGGTGCTGGCGTACGAGACCGATGTGACCGCGACCGTCGACCCGTTCGCCGGTTCGTACGCCGTGGAGAGCATGACCGACGCGGTGGAGGAGGCCGTGCTGGCGCTGCTGGCCCGGATCGACGAACTGGGCGGGGCGGTCGCCGCCCTCGGCCGGGGCTTCCAGACCGGGGAGATCGAACGGAACGCCTACCGCATCGCCCGCGAGACCGACAGCGGGGAACGGGTCGTCGTCGGCGTCAACTGCTTCCGGTCCGCCGCGGACGCCGCCCCGGGCTCCGGCTCCGGCGGCGGGGAGCGGGCGTACCAGGCCCTGCGCGTCGACCCGGCGATCGAGGCCCGCCAGCAGGCCCGGCTGGCCGCGCTCCGGGCCGCCCGGGACCCGGCGGCGGTGACGGCGGCCCTGACGGCCCTGCGCACGGCGGCCGGGGGCACCGCGAACGTGCTGCACCCCATGAAGGAGGCGCTGCGGGCCCGGGCGACGGTCGGGGAGGTCTGCGGGGTGCTGCGGGAGGTGTGGGGGGTCCACCGGCCCGCGGCCGGATCCTGACGGCGGGCCGGACGCCGTACGCCCCCGGCGTGGTCGGCCGACCACCCGGAACCGGCCCGGGGGAGCCAGCCCGTACCGCCCCGCCGGTGTCCGCGGACGGTTGTCCACAGGCCAGGACCCCGCACTGGACAGGTGTGCGAAACTGCTCGGCATGCTGGGCGTAACCGATCTGCCGACGTTCCTCGCCGGAATGGTTCTGATCATTCTGCTGCCGGGGCCGAACTCGCTCTACGTACTCTCCGTCGCGGCCCGCAGGGGCGCGCGCACGGGCTACCGCGCCGCGGCCGGCGTCTGGGCCGGGGACACCGTGCTCATGGTGCTCTCGGCGGCGGGCATCGCCTCCCTGCTGACCACGAACGACCTGCTGTTCAGCATCGTCAAATACGCGGGCGCGGGCTATCTGACCTGGCTGGCGATCGGCATGCTCCGCGCCGCCTGGAGCATGTGGCGCGACCGTGACGGCGACCAGGCGGCCGCCGCCCCCGCCGAAGCGGCCCCGGCCCCGGCCGAGCGCCCGTTCCGGCGGGCCCTGCTGATCAGTCTGCTCAACCCCAAGGCGATCCTGTTCTTCATCGCCTTCTTCGTGCAGTTCGTCGACCCCGGCTACGCCTATCCGGCGCTCTCCTTCGCCCTGCTCGGCGGGCTGGTGCAGCTCGGCAGCGTCCTCTATCTCACCCTGCTCATCTTCACCGGCACCCATCTGGCGGACGCCTTCCGCCGCCGCCGCAGACTCTCCGCGGGCGCCACCTCCGCGGCGGGCGCGCTCTTCCTGGGCTTCGCCGCGAAGCTGTCGCTGAGCAGCGCCTGACCCGACGCCCCTGCCCGCTTCCGCCCGGCCTTTCCGGCCGGGCGGCAGCCGGCAACCCTGGGGCCGTACGGGCCGGAGCCGACCGCGCCCGGGCGGGCCACCGGCCCGGCGCCCGGGGGTGATACCGGCGTAAGTCAGCCGTCCAGCCGGGCGCCCAGCCCGGTGACCCCCGCCGGGAGATACGGCGAGGAGACCGGCACCGGCCAGCCCATCCGGCGGACATGGCAGACCAGCGCCAGCGCGTCCAGGTCGAGCACCGTACGGCCGGTGTCCGCCGCGTCGCCCCCGGCGTAGTGGTCGCGGTGGGCCTCCAGGGTGTCGGCGAGGGCCAAGGCGAAGCCCTCGCGGTCGCCCTCCACCACCTGGGAGAGCAGCACCGCGGGCGGGGCGAGGGGGTGGCCGGGGCTACGGCCGCCGGAGGCGAGGGCCCGGTCGGTCGCCGGGACCGGGTCGGTGCCGCGGAGGTAGTCGTGGAGCGCGGCCCCGTACGCCGCCACCGCCGGAGCGTCGCCCCCCTGCCGGAAGAACCCGGGCTCCACCAGGACACAGGCGGCCAGTGACCGGCGGTCGCCCGTGATCAGCGCCAGCGCCGCCGTCTGCTTCCAGAAACCGGGCCCGGCGGCCGGGTCCGGCCGGGCGGGCAGCACCCGTTCCGTGCCCGCCACGGCGACCGGCAGCCCGGTGCCCTCCGGTGCCAGCGCCAGCCGGAGCACCGCCGCGCCCGCCTCCGCCGCAGTCCGCAGCATCCCCGGTACCCCCGGGTCCCGGCCCGCCGGGTCGGCCGCCACCCGGTGCAGAAAGACCGACAGCAGTCCGTGCGTCAGATGCTTCAGCGCGGTCGCCGCCTCCGCCGGATGCTCCCGGGGATCGCGGAACCTCGCCAGTTCCCGCGCCAGATAGTCCTCGAACGCCGCGACGTCCCCCTGCCGCGCGTACGGCGGCTCCGGCCGGTCCACCAGCAGGGGACCGGCGGCCAGTGCCGCCACGGCGTCGGGGCACTTCCCGCGGCCGTACGCCGCCACCCGGTCCCGCGGCGGCCGGAAGCCCGACACCGGCCCGTACGGCAGATACGCCGACTCGAACCGCAGGGCCCAGCCGTTCCACCGGACCGCCATCGCCGCCAGCGCGATTGCTTCCAGCGGGAGGAGCCCGGCGAGCGCGGGCCGGGCGTACGACGCCTCGACCGCCCGGTGCTCCGTCAACTGGGCGGCCAGCGCCCGGACGAACGCCTCCTCGTCGTCCGCCGCCAGGGCCCGCAGGGTCACCAGCGCCGCCCGGTACTGGCGGCCGAGGGCGGGATCCGGGTCCAGCCGGTCGCAGAGCACCCCGATCAGCGCGGCCCGCTCCTCGTCGGGCAGCGGCCCGGCCTGCGACTCCGGCCTGCCCTCCACATGGCCGTGGACATGGATCAGCAGGGCGTGGACCAGTGCCACGTCCGGCCGGGCCTCGTGCCCGGCCAGCGGGGCCGCCGTATCGACGAACAGCCGGCCGTGCTCGTCGGACGTGCCCGCGACATAGGAGAGCAGGAACGCCGTGAGCCAGATCCCCGGCCGTACCGCCGTCGGGCGGCCGGTGCCGGGATCCGGATGGACGACCGTCGTACCCGTGTACCCGATCCGGACCGGGCCGCCCCGGCCCGCGGCCAGCAGGACCGAGCCGACCGCCGCGGCCGCCGCCGACTCGAAGGCGGCCCGGGCGTCCTGGTCCGTCAGCCCGGGATGGTCGACCGAGCGCGCGGCCGCATAGCCGAGCAGCGATTCGGCGATCAGCCGCCAGCGGTCCGCCGGACGCGGATCGTGCTCCACCGCCCGTAGGTCCAGGGCGATCCGCTCCCCGAACCCGTTCAGCGCCCCGGCCACCTCCGGCAGCCCGATCTCATGACGTTCGATCCGCATGGCCGCCGCCCCCCTGGCCTCCCGGCCGTCCGCCCTCGTACCTGCTGTGCCGTGCTGAGTCGATCTTGGTCACACAGCATAGGAAGGACCGCCGACTCCGTTGTCATCACGGGTGGTTACATGCCCCTGGTATGTGCCGCGGATCGCGGACCGGCCACGATTCGGCCGCAGCTCGTACGGGCGGCAGCCCCGGTCGTGTCCCCGGCCCGGCGGCCGGTCCATGCTGGGGGCTCCACTGCGGACGTCGAGGGGGAGACGTGAGCGCACGACGGAGCATTGCCGCGCTGTGCCTGGTGACAGGGCTGGTCACGACGGCGGGGGCCTGTTCGGTACCGACCAAGGATCTGACGGCCGTGTGGATCGGGGCGGACGGGATACCGGTCGCCGAGATCCGGCCGTGCGACGGGGACCGGGCGTACGGCCTGACCCTGGAGAGCTTTTCGGACACCCCGTCCGGAGCGGCCACGGTGATCTCCCCGGGGACCGCGGCGGCCGGGACCGGTGCCGTACGGCGGGTGAACACCTCCTGGTCCGTCGGACACCGGGACGGCGTCTCCGCGGCCGGGTTCCCGCTCTTCTCACCCCCGGCCGCCTGGAAGGTGCGCACGAAAGGGCCCCAGGAACTGCGCCCGGGCCACCGCTACTCCCTGGACTTCCGGGGGGACGCCGAGGACTGGGACACGTACAACTCCTGGCTCGACTTCACCCTGGAGGACCTGAAGTCGCTGAAGCCGGGCGAGGTCTGGAACGGCGACGCGGTCACCCGGGAGGAGTTCGAGAAGACGGCCCGGGACATGTGCTGACGGGCCGGGCCGCCCGCCACCGGCCGCCCGGTCCGTTCTTCAGCCGGCCCGTTCCCTGCACCGCGGGCAGCCCCCGGAAGGGGCCGCGCGGCCCCGCCCCGGCGGAGCGGGCCGCGGCCTTGCCGGGGCCGCCGCCGTACGGAACGGATCCGCCCCGCCCTCAGTCCTGCCGCTCCGCCACGCCCCACCCCACCGCGTCCGGCAGGGTCGCGTTGCCGCCGCAGACCACCAGGCCGATGCGGGTGTCCGGGCCGGAGCGGCCGAGGACGCGGCGGGCGGCCGGGAGGAGGCAGCCCGCGGCCGGTTCGGTCCAGAGCTTGGCGTGGTGGGCCAGGTCCCGGACGCCCCGGACCGCCTCCGCGTCGGGGACCACGATCACGCCCTCCAGCAGCGCCGCCGCATGGTCGTACGTCAGCCGGGAGACCGAGGGCGCGCTCAAGGTGGTCACCAGCGACGACAGCTCGACCGGCACCGGGCCGCCCGCCGCCAGCGCCCGGGACATCGACTCCGCGCCGGCCGTCTCGACGCCCCAGACCCGGACCCCGGGCAGCAGCGCCTTCAGCGCCACCGTCACCCCCGCGATCAGCCCCCCGCCGCCGATGCTGACCAGGACGTCCGTCGGAGTGTCCGCACCGGTCGCCGGAAGGTCCTCGGCGAACTCCAGCCCGACCGTCCCCTGGGCCGCGATCACCAGCGGATCGTCGAAGGGGTGGACCAGCGTCATGCCCTCCGCGCGCAGCCGCTCCATCAGCGCGAACGCCTCCGGCATGGTCTCCGTGAGCCGGACGTTCGCCCCCGCCGCCGCGGCTGCCTCCACCGACCGCGCCGAGGCCGTACGCGCCATGCAGACCGTCGCCTTGATGTCGAGCATCCCGGCCGCCACGGCCACCGCCACACCGTGGTTGCCGCCGCTCACCGCGACCACGCCCGCCGCGCGCTGCGCCGCGTCCAGCGACAGCAGCTTCGCCAGCGCGCCGCGCGCCTTGAAGGAGCCCGTGCGCTGGAGAAGCTCCAGTTTCGCGGTGACCGGGGCCCCGAGCAGCTCCGAGAGCCCGGGGGAGAACACGGTCGGCGTGCGGACCACATGCCCCTCGATGAGCCGGGCAGCCGCGTGTACATCCTCGATGGCAATCATGTCCTCATCCTCGCACCGGCCCACCGGGCCGAAACGGGGCCGGTCCGGGCGGCGCCGGAGCGGCATGACTCCTCCGGAGGCGGGGAAGGGCGAGCACCGGTACGGTCGGAAAGAGGCCGGACCTTACCCACACGGGTGCGTAACCATGCGCGCGCAGTCCATTTTTCTTCCCCTAATGGATTGAACTTTTGTTGATCAGTGGTCAGTTGACCCCCTGCTGGGCCTACTCTTCAACAGGTGAACCAACTGATGTCCCGAGAGTCCGAAGCCGATCTGCCCGGGAGCGTCTCACTGCCCGGCACGCTGTCCGAGCCCCTGCGTGCCGAGCTGATCGCGTTCCGCCGTGACCTCCATATGCACCCCGAGCTGGGCAATCAGGAGTTCCGGACGACCACCGCGATCAAAAACCGGCTCGAAGCGGCCGGCCTCGCGCCGCGGGTGCTGAGCGTGGGCACCGGACTCGTCTGTGACATCGGTACCTGGGACGGCGTGACGCCGATGCTGGCGCTGCGCGCGGACATCGACGCGCTGCCGATTCCCGACACCAAGACCTCGGTGGCCTACCGCTCCACCGTCCCGGACCGGGCCCACGCCTGCGGCCACGACGTCCACACCACGACGGTCCTCGGCGCCGGACTGGTCCTCGCCGAACTGGACCGGGCCGGGCTGCTGCCCGCGCCGGTGCGGCTGCTCTTCCAGCCCGCCGAGGAGGTCCTGCCGGGCGGCGCGCCGGACGCGA
The DNA here is from genome assembly GCF_053981115.1 of Streptomyces sp. NPDC003691. Lineage (NCBI taxonomy): Bacteria > Bacillati > Actinomycetota > Actinomycetes > Kitasatosporales > Streptomycetaceae > Streptomyces > Streptomyces sp. NPDC003691. Next base: position 20,002 of record NZ_JBSFNQ010000006.1, read on the forward strand.
TCGCGTCCGGGGTCCTCGACGGCGTCGGGCGGATCATCGCGGTCCACTGCGACCCCAAGGTCGACGCCGGGTTCATCGGACTGCGGCCCGGGCCGATCACCTCCGCCTGCGACCGGCTGGAGGTCACCCTCGACGGGCCCGGCGGCCACACCGCCCGCCCCCATCTGACCACCGACCTGGTCACCGCCGCCGCGAAGATCGTCACCGAGGTGCCGGCACTGGTGGCCCGCCGGGTGGACGCGCGCTCCGGCCTCGCTGTGACCTGGGGACGTATCGAGTCCGGCCATGCCTGCAATGTGATCCCGCAGCACGCGGAGCTGTCGGGGACCGTGCGCTGCCTCGACCTGGCGGCCTGGCGGGAGGCGCCCGATCTGGTCCATGCCGCGATCGACGAGGTCGCGGCGCTGCACCGGGCGAAATCGCAGATCGACTACATCCGCGGGGTGCCGCCGGTGGTGAACGATCCGGAGGTCACCGACCTGCTGCGGGCCGCCCAGGCGGCCCGCCGCGGCGCCCACACCGTGGAGGACACCGAGCAGAGCCTCGGCGGGGAGGACTTCTCCTGGTATCTGGAGCATGTGCCGGGCGCGATGGCCCGGCTGGGCGTCCGCCGCCCCGGCGACACGGTCCGCCGCGATCTCCACCGGGGCGACTTCGACGTCGACGAGGAGTCCATCCGTGTGGGCGTCGAGCTGTTCACGGCGGCGGCGCTGCTGAGCGCCCGCGACACCAAAGCCGCCGAGAGCGGCGAGAACGCCGAGAGCCGCGAAGACGCCTGACCCGCCGGGGACCCCAACCCACCCGGTGGCCTGTACCCCGGGCGGGCCCCGCGGCCGGGGCCGTGTCCCGTCGCACGGGACACCCGGCCGGTGCCGGGCGGCCACCCCGCCCGTACAGCCGTCCGTACGCCCCGCAAGCCCCACGCCCGGCTGTCGGTCCCGGGCTCCGGGCCCGCGCGGGGACCACACGCGCCCGGCCCCCGCACCCCCCGCGCCCGGACCCCGCAGGGGACCCGCGCCCGGCGCCGTGCGGCCCCGCACCCCCGGGGACGGGTGTCCCGGAGCACCCCGGCAAGCTCCCCGCAGGGGCCCTGCGCCCGGCGCCGTGCGGCCCCGCACTTCCGGGTGCCCGCCCCCGGCCGCGCCCGCACCCCCGGGACGGGCGCCCCGGAGCCCCCGCCCGGCCCCGCGGAAGCCCGGCGCCCTCCACGCCTCCCGAGCCCCCCGCAGGGGCCCTGCGCCCCCGGAGACCGCCCAGGCCCCCCGCAGGGGACCGGCGATTTCCGGACATGTTGTGGTGGGCGGCCCACCCGCCTCATCCGTCCCCCGTGACCCTTTTCCGTCACCGTCCCGTCACCCTCCCGACCGGCGAACGCGACGATCCGATAACGACTCATGAACGGGTCTTTAACTGACATCTACGCGCGTTACGATCGCGGCGAAACCAGCGCCGGAAGAGGCGCTTTCGGTCAGTCTCGAAGGGACCCTCCTCTTGCGCCGGGTATCCAAGATCACCGCCGCGGGCATCACGGCCGCGGCCCTCGCTCTCACGGCCACCGCGTGCGGCGAGTCCTCCACCGAGTCCAGCTCCTCCAGCACCTCGTCCGCCGGTACCGGCGGCAAGCTGAAGGTCGGCGCCGCGTACGACGTCGGCGGCCGCGGTGACAACTCCTTCAACGACTCCGCCGCGCGCGGCCTGGACAAGGCCAAGGCCGAGCTGGGCGCCGAGGTCAAGGAGCTGACCGCCAAGCACGGCGAGACCCCCGCCGACCGCGAGGCGCGTCTGGTCTCCCTGGCCGAGGGCGGCTACAACCCGGTCATCGCCGTCGGTTTCGCCTACAAGGACTCCGTCGACAAGGTCGCGGCCAAGTTCCCGAAGACGACCTTCGGTCTGGTCGACTCGGTCTCCGAGGCCAAGAACGTCGACAGCATCGTCTTCACCGAGGAGCAGGGCTCCTACCTCGCGGGTGTCGCCGCGGCCCTGAAGTCCAAGGACGGCAAGGTCGGCTTCATCGGCGGTGTGGACCTGCCGCTGATCAAGAAGTTCGCGGCCGGCTTCGAGCAGGGCGTCAAGGAGACCAAGCCGAGCGCCTCGGTCCAGATCCAGTACCTGACCACCGGTACCGACCTCTCCGGCTTCGGCAGCCCGGACAAGGGCAAGGCCGCCGCCCAGGGCATGCTCGACAAGGGCATCGACGTGATCTACGCGGCCGCGGGCGGCTCCGGCGCCGGCGCCATCGAGGCCGTCGCCGCCAAGAAGGGCACCTGGGCCATCGGTGTCGACTCCGACCAGGCCAAGGACCCGGCCCTGTCGAAGTACGCCGCCTCCATCCTGACCTCGGTGGTGAAGAACGTCGACACCGGCGTCTTCGAGCTGTCGAAGTCCGTCAAGGACGGCAAGCCGCTGACCGGCGTCCACACCTACTCGCTCGCCGAGGACGGTGTCAGCCTCACCACCACGGGTGACCACCTGAAGGACATCCAGGCGAAGCTCGACGAGGCGAAGAAGAAGATCGTCGACGGTCAGATCAAGGTCAAGACCACCATCTGATCCCAGCAGTCGATCAGGGCCCGGGCGAGCGGCCGTACCGTTCCTCCGGGCCCTGATCCACGCGGTACCCCCCGATCCCCACGGTGTTCCCACCCCCCTCCCGGGAGCACCGCGCAAGGGGCGTCAAACGATTTGGTGGCGCTACGCGCGTAGCATCTACCGGCCGCCGTAAAGCACGGTATTTTTCGCCACCACACCCCCGCCCCAGCTCCTCCTCCGCTCCTGCCCAGGGAGAGTGCGTCATCAACGCGTCCAGCAGCCCCCATGCCGTAGAGCTCCGCGGCATCACCAAACGATTCCCCGGAGTCGTGGCCAACCACGACATCGACATCACCGTGCGCCGCGGTACCGTCCACGCCCTCGTCGGCGAGAACGGCGCCGGGAAGTCCACCCTGATGAAGATCCTCTACGGCATGCAGAAGCCGGACGAGGGCACCATCACCATCGACGGCGAGCAGGTCTCGTTCCACAGCCCCGGCGACGCGATCGCCCGCGGTATCGGCATGGTGCACCAGCACTTCATGCTCGCCGACTACCTGACCGTGCTGGAGAACGTGGTCCTCGGCTCCGAGAAGCTCTACGGCATCGGGGACCGGGCGCGCGCCAAGATCAGGGAGATCTCCGACGCCTACGGCCTCGGGATCCGCCCCGACGCGCACGTCGAGGACCTCGGCGTCGCCGACCGCCAGCGGGTGGAGATCCTCAAGGTCCTCTACCGCGGTGCCCGCACCCTGATCCTGGACGAGCCCACCGCCGTCCTGGTGCCGCAGGAGGTCGACGCGCTCTTCGACAATCTGCGGGAGCTGAAGGCCGAGGGCCTGACGGTCATCTTCATCTCGCACAAGCTGGGCGAGGTGCTCTCGGTCGCCGACGACATCACCGTCATCCGGCGCGGCACCACGGTCGGCACCGCCGACCCGGCGAACACCACGCCCAAGCAGCTCGCCGAGCTGATGGTCGGCAGCGAGCTGCCGTCGCCGGAGACCCGCGAGTCGACCGTCACCGACGTTCCGATGCTCACGGTCGACGGGCTGCGGCTGACCGCCACCGACCCGGACGGCGTGGTCCGCGCCGTACTCGACGGCATCGCCTTCACCATCCACAAGGGCGAGGTGCTCGGCATCGCCGGTGTGGAGGGCAACGGCCAGTCCGAACTGGTCGAGGCGGTGATGGGCATGCGGACCGCGGACAGCGGCACCGTCGTGCTCGATGGCGCCGACATCTCCCACACCCCCACCCGGAAGCGGCGCGAGGACGGCATGGCCGTCATCCCCGAGGACCGCCACCGCCACGGACTGCTGCTCGAAGCGCCGCTGTGGGAGAACCGGATCCTCGGCCATGTCACCGAGAAGCCCAACAGCAAGGGCGCCTTCCTCGACATCAAGGCCGCCCGCGCCGACACCGAGCGGATCGTGCGCGAGTACGACGTCCGCACCCCCGGTATCGACGTCACCGCCGCCTCCCTCTCCGGCGGCAACCAGCAGAAGCTGATCGTCGGCCGGGAGATGAGCCACAACCCCAAGCTGCTGATCGCCGCCCACCCCACCCGCGGTGTGGACGTCGGCGCGCAGGCCCAGATCTGGGACCAGATCCGGGAGGCCCGCCGTGAGGGCCTCGCGGTCCTGCTGATCTCCGCCGACCTCGACGAGCTGATCGGCCTCTCCGACACCCTGCGGGTGATGTACCGCGGCAGGCTCGTCGCGGACGCGGACCCCGCGACGATCACCCCGGAGGAGCTGGGCTCCGCCATGACCGGCGCGGCCACCGGCCATCTGGAGCACACCGAGGACGCCGTCCCGGAGAGCTCCGCCGACGAGACCCCCGGCGCCGAGCGCCGCACGGACGGGGGAGAGGACCGATGAAGAAGTTCGACAAGGAGCGGGTGCTCCTGGGGCTCGCCGCCCCGCTGCTGGCGATCGTGGTCGCCTTCCTGGTCACCGCGCTGGTGCTGGCCGCGACCGGCAAGGAGCCGTTCAACGCCTTCAGCATCATGTTCGACTACGGCTCGAAGTCGGACAGCCAGGTCTACATCATCAACAAGGCCACCACGTACTACCTCGCGGGCATCGCGGTCGCCATCGGCTTCCGGATGAACCTGTTCAACATCGGAGTCGACGGCCAGTACCGGCTGGCGGCCTTCTTCGCCGCGGCCCTCGGCGGCGCGCTGACCCTGCCGGGCCCGGTGCAGATTCCGCTGATCATCCTCTGCGCGATGCTCGTCGGCGCCATGTGGGCCGGTATCGCCGGTCTGCTCAAGGTCACCCGCGGGGTCAGCGAGGTCGTCTCGACGATCATGCTGAACGCGATCGCCACCGCGATCATCGGCTATCTGCTCCAGCAGGGCCGGCTCGGCCACCTCGACCAGGCCGGTACCAAGGTCTCCACCAAGCCCATCCCGGAGTCCTCCCGCTTCTTCGAGTTCCCGACCCAGCCCGAGCCCGTCTGGGGCTTCCTCGTGGTCGCCGTGCTCGTCGGAGTGGCGTACTGGTTCACGCTCTCCCGTACCCGCTTCGGCTTCGACCTGCGCACGGTCGGCCAGTCCGGCTCGGCCGCCCAGGCCAGCGGCGTGAACGTGAAGAAGATGGTCATCACGTCCATGCTGATCTCCGGCGCCGCCGCCGGTCTGGTCGGTATGCCGACCCTGCTGAACGACAGCTACGAGTACAGCGGCGACTTCCCGGTCGGCATCGGCTTCACCGGTATCGCCATCGCCCTGCTCGGCCGCAACCACCCGATCGGCATCGCGCTCGGCGCGATCCTCTGGGCCTTCCTGGAGCGCGGCAGCGGCCAGCTGGAGTTCCAGGGCTACGACAAGGAGATCGTCGGCGTCATCCAGGGCGTCATCGTCCTCTGCGTGGTCATCGCCTACGAAGTCGTCCGCCGCTACGGCCTCAAGCGCCAGCAGCGGCAGGTCGGCGCCAAGCTCGCCGCCCAGGCCCGCTCCAACGGCAACAACGGCAACGGCAACACCGACAAGCAGGAGGTGTCGGCGTGACCGCCACGGCGACCACGACTCCGCCGCCCGCCGCCCCCCGGGTGAGCGGCGGCAAGGGCGGGCGCACCCGCCTGTCCTTCCCCATGATCCTGCTGATCATCGCGGGCGCGCTGGTCGCGCTCTCCGCGGTGCGGGTCATCACCGGGGCCGACGACATCACCTCCTCCGGCCTGATCAGCGCCTCCCTGGCGCTGGCCGTCCCGATCGGCCTCGCCGGTCTCGGCGGTCTCTGGGCCGAGCGGGCGGGCGTCGTCAACATCGGTCTCGAAGGCATGATGATCCTCGGCACCTTCTTCGGTGCCTGGGCCGGCTGGCAGACCGACCCGTGGATCGGCGTTCTCGCCGGTGTGCTGGGCGGTATGTTCGGCGGCCTGCTCCATGCGATCGCCACCGTCACCTTCGGTGTCGACCACATCATCTCCGGTATCGCGATCAACATCCTGGCGCTGGGCATCACCACCTACTTCGCCAAGCTCTGGTTCAACAGCGGCGAGGCCGCGGCCAAGGGCGGCAGCCCCAAGCAGTCGCCGCCCTCCGACGACATCGCGACCGTGACCCTGCCCGGCCTCTCGGACCTCTTCAAGACCATCGAGAACCACGAGTGGTTCTTCGTCTCGGACGTCGCGGGCATCCTCGGCGGCCTGGTCACCGATGTCTCGCTGCTGACGATCGTCGCCATGCTGCTCTTCGTGGGCACCTTCGCGGTGCTCTGGAAGACCGGCTTCGGCCTCCGGCTGCGCTCCTGCGGCGAGAACCCGATCGCGGCCGAGTCCCTCGGTGTCAACGTCTACAAGTACAAGTACATCGCGGTGATCATCTCCGGCGGTATGGCCGGTCTCGGCGGTGCCTTCCTCTCCCTGGTCACCTCGCACATCTACAACGAGGGCCAGACCGGCGGCCGCGGCTATATCGGCCTGGCGGCGATGATCTTCGGCAACTGGCGGCCCGGCGGGCTCGCGATGGGCGCCGGACTCTTCGGCTACGCCGACGCCCTCCAGCTGCGCAACGGCGGCCAGTCCGTCCACGCACTGCTCCTGCTGCTGGTGGTCGTCCTGGTCGGCCTCGCGCTCTGGAAGTACTACCGCAAGGCGTTCGTCCCGGCCACGGTCAGCGCCGTGATCGCGGCGGCCGTCCTGGTCTGGTACCTGGGCACGGACACCGTCCCGACCGAGTTCGTCACCGCGACCCCGTACATCGTGACGCTGCTGGTCCTGTCGCTCTCCGCGCAACGGCTGAGAATGCCCAAGGCGGACGGTATGCGCTACCGCAAGGGCCAGGGCAAATGACCCCGGCCGCCGCGCCGGACGCGTTCGACTGGGAGGCCCTGCGGGTGCAGGCGCGTGAGGCGATGGCCCATGCGTACGTCCCGTACTCGGACTTCCCGGTCGGCGCGGCCGCCCGGGTCGACGACGGCCGCACGGTCACCGGCTGCAATGTCGAGAACGCCTCCTACGGCCTCTCGCTCTGCGCCGAGTGCGGTCTGGTCTCCCGGCTCCACCTCACCGGTGGCGGCAGGCTGACCCACTTCACCTGCGTCGACGGCCGGGGCGAGAGCCTCGTGCCGTGCGGCAGGTGCCGTCAGCTGCTCTACGAGTTCGGGGGGCCCGAGCTGCTGCTCGACACCCCCGCGGGCATTGTCACCATGGCCGAGCTGCTGCCGCAGCCGTTCGGCCCGGCCCATCTGGCATGACCCCGGCGCGGCCCCTTCCCCGGAGTACCGGAGGAGGGGGCCGCGGCCTTTTCCGGGCCCGTACGGCTCCGGCCCGGCCGGCCGCCGGAGCCGCCCGCCCGGCCACCCCCGAGGGCGGAACCACACCCTCAGCAGCCCCCTCTCCGCCCGTACCACCCGCACCACAGGAGGAACACCATGGACGCCATCTCCGTCATCCGCACCAAGCGCGACCGCGGCGAACTCTCCGGTGAGCAGATCGACTGGGTCATCGACGCCTACACCCGTGGTGCGGTCGCCGACGAGCAGATGTCGTCCCTGGCGATGGCGATCCTGCTCAACGGCATGAACCGCACCGAGATCGCCCGCTGGACCGCCGCGATGATCGCCTCCGGCGAGCGGATGAGCTTCGACACCCTCAGCCGCCCCACCGCCGACAAGCACTCCACCGGCGGCGTCGGCGACAAGATCACCCTCCCGCTGGCGCCGCTGGTCGCCGCCTGCGGCGCCGCCGTACCGCAGCTCTCGGGCCGCGGACTCGGCCACACCGGCGGCACCCTCGACAAGCTGGAGTCCATCCCGGGCTGGCGGGCCCTGCTCTCCAACGAGGAGATGCTCCAGGTCCTGGACTCCACCGGCGCGGTGATCTGCGCGGCCGGCGACGGGCTGGCCCCCGCCGACAAGAAGCTGTACGCGCTGCGCGATGTCACCGGCACCGTGGAGGCGATCCCGCTGATCGCGTCCTCCATCATGTCCAAGAAGATCGCCGAGGGCACCGGCTCCCTGGTCCTCGACGTCAAGGTCGGCACCGGCGCCTTTATGAAGAACCTGGACGACGCCCGCGAGCTGGCGTCCACCATGGTGGCCCTGGGCACCGACAGCGGCGTCCGTACGGTCGCCCTGCTCACCGACATGTCCACCCCGCTGGGTCTGACGGCGGGCAATGCCCTGGAGGTCCGCGAGTCCGTCGAGGTCCTCGCGGGCGGCGGCCCCGCCGATGTGGTGGAGCTGACCCTGGCCCTGGCCCGGGAGATGCTCACCGCCGCCGGGCTGCCCGACGCCGACCCGGCGAAGGCCCTGGCCGACGGCTCCGCGATGGACGTCTGGCGCCGGATGATCAGCGCCCAGGGCGGCGACCCGGACGCGGAGCTGCCGGTCGCCCGGGAGCAGCATGTCGTCACCGCCCCCGCCGGTGGTGTCCTCACCCGCCTCGACGCCTACGACATCGGCCTCGCCGCCTGGCGGCTGGGCGCCGGCCGGGCCCGCAAGGAGGACCCGGTGCAGGCCGGTGCCGGTGTCGAACTGCACGCCAAGCCGGGCGACACGGTCACCGCGGGCCAGCCGCTGCTGACCCTGCACACGGACACCCCGGAGAAGTTCGACTGGGCGCTGGAGCCCCTGGCGGGCGCGTTCGACATCGCCCCCGAGGGCACGGCCTTCACCCCGGCGCCGATCGTGCTGGACCGGATCTCCTGACCGGCGCGAGCGGGCCCACCCCTTGACGTCGGCGAGTGAGCCGAAGGGGCGCGCCGTGGTCTGGAAGGAGAACGCGCGGAGATCGCGAGGAACGAGCGGTCGAGCACGATCGACTGATCTTGCTCGACCCGATTTCCTGACCGGCGCGAGCGGGCCCACCCCTTGACGTCGGCGAGTGAGCCGAAGGGGGGCGCGGATTTCTGGAAGGAGAACGCGCGGAGACCGTGAGGAACGAGCGGTCGAGCACGATCGACTGAAGAAAACCGCTTTAGCCCCCCGGAGGCGAACCGAGCCCCAAAAAAACGATGATTCCGGAAGCGGTCCCCGGTCCTTAAGAGCGTGAAGACGCCGGACAACGACGGAACGGGGACCGCAACCCATGTGCCCAGACACCTCCACCGCCAGCAGCAACGCCGGTCCGGTGGTTCTCAGGATCGCCGGGCGGGTGCTTCCCGCCGATGTGCCGGGGCTCTGCGCCGAGCTGAGTATCAGGCTCGGTGACGGCGGGGCGACGGACGCGGTCTGCGATGTACGGGAGCTGACCGGCGCCGACCTGACCACGGTCGACGCCGTCGCCCGGCTCCATCTCACCGCCCGCCGCCTCCGCTGCCGGCTGCGCCTGCGCGGCACCCCGGCCGAACTGCTGGCGCTGCTGCACCTGGTGGGACTGGGTGCCCTCGCGCACAGCGGCCCGGACCCGGACGGTGAGACGGCCTGACCCGTCACCCCCGGAGACGGTCTAGCCTTCGGCGGGCGCCGCCTCCAGCCGGTCCGGCAGACCGAAGAGGGGGAACCAGCGGGCGGTGTCGAGGAAGGAGTTGATCCCCGCGATCTTTCCGTCCCTGATGTCCATGACCATGAGCGCCCACGGCGTGTGGCCGTTGCCGTCCTCCGCCTCGTGGTAGTGCGCGAAGGCGGGCATGCCGTTGGCGACGGTCGGGACCAGCCGGGAGCCCCGGCAGACCGAGCCGACGCCGAGCATCCAGCCCACGATGTTCTCGTGGCCCTGGAGCCAGAGGTCGTAGGGCGGCATGGAGAGCGTGGCGTCGTCGTGGAGCACGGCGGTCAGCGCCTCCATGTCGTACCCCTCGAAGGCGGCGACATAGCGCTCCAGCAGCTCGCGCTGCTCCTCGTCCAGCGGATCGGCGAGATCGCCGGCCGCGGGCGGGGAGTCGGCGAGTGTGGCCCGGGCCCGCTGGAGGGCGCTGTTCACCGAGGCGACCGAGGTGCCGAGCAGCTCGGCCACCTCGGACGCCTTCCAGGAGAGGACCTCGCGCAGGATCAGCACGGCACGCTGCTTGGGCGGCAGATGCTGGAGGGCGGCGACGAAGGCCAGCCGGATGGTCTCCCGCTCGACGGCGGTGTCCGCCGGGTCCCCCGCGGACGGCAGTACCCGCCCGTCGGGCACCGGCTCCAGCCAGGTGGCCTCGGGACGGGCGGTGAGCTGAGCCTGGGCGACCGGCGTGGGGCCCGACAGGTCCATCGGCCGGGCCCGCCGGTTGCCCGCGTTCAGCATGTCGAGGCAGACGTTCGTCGCGATCCGGTAGAGCCAGGACCGCAGCGACGAACGTCCTTCGAACTTCTCGACGCTCCGCCAGGCGCGGACCATCGTGTCCTGGACGGCGTCCTCCGCCTCGAAGGAGGAGCCGAGCATGCGGTAGCAGTAGCCGGTCAGTTCCCGGCGGTACCGTTCCAGATCCGCTTCCAGGGCCTTTGTCCCGCCCCGGGCGCTCTCCCCACCGCTTTGGTCCGTCGTTGCCAGATCACTCATCGGGTCCACCCCTGTACCCATCGGCTCCAGTACTGCGGAACCTACAGGAGGGCACCGACAGCGCGGCTCAGGTTCCGGGCTTCTTGCCCCAGACGAAGACGCTGTTGCCGTTCTTCAGCATGCTCCAGTACTTCTTCGCCGCGGCCGGGGTCATGTTGACGCAGCCGGCGGAGCCGGGCGGGCTGTGGATCGGCTTGGTGACGGAGTGGAACGCCTGGCCGCCGTCGAAGAACTGGGCGTACGGCATCGGTACCTTGTAGAGGCTGGAGAAGTGGTCGATGTTCCGCCAGTAGATCTTCTTCAGCCCGGTCCGGGTCTCGGCGCCGTCGCGGCCGGTGCGGATCGGGACCGGACCGTACGCCAGCTTCTTGCCGTCCTGGATCCAGCTCAGCTGCCGGGTCAGGTCGACACAGGCGATCCGGCCCTTGTTGGTGGGACAGCTGCCGGCCTTGTTCGGGTTGGTCCCGGCGGCCTTCTGCGCCAGCATCGTGCTCATCGTCCGCCAGGTGACCGGCCCGGCCACCCCGTTGTTCGGCGTGATCCAGTGCTTCTTCTGGAAGGCGGTGATCGCCTTGCAGTCGGCGGAGGACTGCTTGCCGTCGACCTTGAGGCCGAGGAACTTCTCCACCTGCTTCTGGTACGGGCCCGGCTTCGTCGAGCACGACGCGGCCTGGGCGGTTCCGGTGCCCATCACCATCGTCAGCGGAACGATCATTCCCGCGAGTCCGAGTACGACGCCTGCGCGCCTGCGTGTCCGGACCATGGTTGGTCCCCCCTCGTTGATTTCCCCTGGTGGGCCGGTCCTTGTGAGCGACCCACCAGGTATGACGAGGAGTAAGGGGAAGGAGTTGTAGGGAGAATGTCTCGGTTTAGGAACAGCGGGAGGCGAAGCCCTCCGGGGCGCGTCCGGGGGGCCTACGGCTCCTTCCGGCCAGGCCCGCCGCGGGCTCAGCGGCCCCCGGTGGCGACCACCAGGGTCCGCCGGGCCGCCACCCGGGCGGCCCAGGTGCCGTACGCGGTGAGCGACACGACCCCGGTGACCGCGAGCAGCCCGAGGGCGACCGTGCCCGCCCAGCCGCCGGAGTGGAAGGCGATGGCGCCCAGGGTGCCGCCGACGCTGCTGCCGATGTAGTACGCCGACTGGTAGAGGGCCGAGGCCTGCGCCCGGCCCGTGGTCGCGGTCCGGCTCACTGCCGAGGACGCGACCGCGTGGCCCGCGAAGAATCCGGCCGTGATCAGCACCAGGCCCAGCAGCACCGCCGTCAGGGAGGCGGAGAGCGAGAGCAGCAGCCCGCTCGCGGTGGTGACCACCGCGAGGTACAGCGCCCCGCGCCGCCCCAGCCGTGCCACCAGCCGTCCGGCCGAGCCGGAGGAGACCGTACCGACGAGATAGACCAGGAAGACGGAGCCCACGACGCCCGGCGGCAGACCGAACGGCTCCTCCGTCAGCCGGTAGCCGATCATCGTGTAGACCGCGCCGAACACGGTCATGAAGAGCGCGCCGATCGCGTACAGCCGCAGCAGCAGCGGGTTCGCCAGATGCCCGCGGACGGTCGACGCCAGGGTCTTCGGGCTCACCGCGGCCGGGGTGAAGCGGCGCGGCCGGGGCAGCAGCACCCGGAAGGCCACCGCGGCGATCAGCGCCAGGACGCCCACCGCGGCCAGTCCGGCCCGCCAGCCGCCGAACTGCGCGGCCCAGCCGGTCACGATCCGCCCGCTCATCCCGCCGATGCTGTTGCCCGCCACGAAGAGCCCGATCGCGCCGACCAGGGCCCGGGGCCGTACCTCCTCCGCCAGATAGGCCATCGCGGCGGCCGGGACGCCCGCCAGCGCGGCGCCCTGGAGGGCCCGCAGCGCCACCAGCGTCTCCAGGCTCGGCGCCAGCGGCACCAGCAGCCCGAGGACGACGGCGGCCGTCAGCGAGACCGTCATCAGGGTGCGCCGCCCGAAGCGCTCGGAGAGCGCGCTGAGCGGCAGGACGAAGAGGGCGAGCGCGCCGGTGGCGGCCGAGACCGTCCAGCTCGCGGCCGAGGCCGTCACACCGAAGTCGGCGGAGACGGCCGGCAGCAGTGCCTGCGTGGAGTAGAGGAGGGCGAAGGCCGCGACACCGGCGGCGAAGAGCGCGAGGCTCATCCGGCGGTAGGCGGGCTGCCCGGGGGAGAGGGGCTCGGGGAGCGGCGACGGGGCCGGGGACGGGGCTTCGGGTGCGAGGGCGCCCGCTACGGGAGCGGACGCCTCGGTACTGGCGGCAGGCATGCTCCGAACCTACGGCCGCGGATTTCATGCGTCCAATGCATGGAACGTCCATAATCGTTCCCATGGCGCATGACCGCAGTTCAGAACGGTGGCTGTCACATAGCAGTGACACAGAAGACATTCCGGCGCTACTTGTCCAGCTGGTGCCGAGGCTCGCGTACTTCGCGGAGGTCGCCCGCCACGAACATGTGACGCGCGCCGCACAGGAGATCGGCGTACCGCAGTCGACGCTCTCCCGGGCGGTGGTCCGGCTCGAACGCGACCTGGGCGTCACCCTGTTCGCCCGCACCGGGCGCACGGTCTCCCTCACCCCCGCCGGGCGGACGTTCCTCTCCTCCGTCGAACGGGCCCTCGCCGAGGTCGAGCGGGCCGCCGAGTCCGTACGCGCCGACGCCGACCCCCGGGCCGGCAAGGTCGCCTTCGGCTTTCTGCACACCATGGGCTCCGAAACCGTCCCCGGGCTGCTGCGCGCCTTCCGCGCCGACCATCCCAAGGTGCGGTTCACCCTGGTCCAGAACTACGGGGAGGCGATGCTCGGCGGGCTGCGCAGCGGCGAGCTGGACCTCTGTCTGACCTCACCGGTGCCCGACGCCCCCGACCTGGTCGGCCGCCGCCTCGACGAACAGCGGCTGCGGCTCGTCGTCCCGGACGACCACCGGCTGGCGGGCCGCAAACGGGTCCGGCTCGCCGAGGCCGCGGACGATGTCTTCGTCACCCTCGAACCCGGCTACGGGCTCCGCCGGATCACCGACGACCTCTGCGCCCAGGCCGGGTTCACGCCGCGGGTCGCCTTCGAGGGCGAGGAGGCCGAGACCCTGCGGGGCCTGGTGGCGGCGGGCCTCGGAGTGGCCCTGCTGCCGCCGCCCGCGGTACCGCGCCCCGGTGTCGTCGAGCTGACGGTCACGGCACCGCGCGCGGTCCGCGAGATCGGCCTGGCCTGGCTGGACGGCCATCCGGACACCCCGCCGGTGGCCGCGTTCAAGAAGTTCCTGCTCTCCCGCCGCGGCCGGCTGATCCCCACGGAGCCGTGACTCTCCGGGGCGGGTTGCGGACGGCGCGCGTGCCGCCCGGCGGGGTGCCGCGGGGCGGGCGCGCCCTACGGCCGGAGGGACTTGCCGAAGCCCGCCGCCAGCGGCATGCGCAGGCCCAGCGGCGGCGGGGCCGCCAGCGCGTCGGCGACCGGGCGGGAGTACGGCTGCGGCAGCAGGGAGCCGACCACGAAGTCCACCGCCAGGGCGAGCACTTCCGCATGGTGCTGCCGCAGCGCATGGCCGTCCGTGTGCACCTCGAACCGGCATATGTCCCGGTTCACCTTCTTGGCCCGCTCGGCCAGCCGGTACGACAGGTCCGGGCACGACCGCTCGTCGTTCGTCCCGTGCACGATCATCACCCGCCGCCCCACGAGCTGCCGGACCGGCTCGGGCTCCCCGGGCCCGCCGGCACCGGACGGGGCGCCCGGCAGCCACGGCGCCATCGCCAGCACCGACGAGACCGCGGAGTGCCCGGCCGCCCGCAGCGCCGCGCGCCCGCCGAGCCCCTGTCCCACCAGACACACCGGCACATCCCCGTACCGCCGTACGACCTCGTCGGCCGCCCAGGCCGCATCCACCGCGAGCCCCGCCCGCTCACCGTTCCAGCCCCGGCAGCCGTAGCGCACCGGCAGCACCAGCAGCCCCTCGGCGCGCCCCGCTCCGGCCAGCGCCCGTCCCAGCGGCAGCGCCGACACATGGGCCCACGCCGAACGGCCGCGCTCGGACTCCGGAGCGCCGTCGGGCAGGACCAGCACCACCCCGCCGACCGTCGGGGGGACGGCCCGCCGCCCCCCGTACGCCCGGCCGAGCCGGGCCGTCCGCCGCGCCGCGGCCTCGGCGTTGCCGCCCGTGAGCCCCCTCCGAAGGGGCTGTGCGTGGTGTGTCACGGCAGAACAGTCTCAGAAGCCGGGGTGTACGCCACCCGTCCGCGCGATCACTGTTACATATCGGCCCGTCGGTCTCTACGCGCGTAGGCCGCCAGGCCGTACAGTGCCTGGATGACGAGCCAGACCCCCATCACGCCCACCGCGGACCAGATCCGCCGCGCTCCGAAGGTGCTCCTCCACGACCACCTCGACGGCGGGCTGCGTCCCGGCACGATCATCGACATCGCCCGGGAGACCGGCTACACCCAACTGCCCGAGACCGAGCCCGACAAGCTCGGCACCTGGTTCCGGGAGGCGGCGGACTCCGGTTCCCTGGAACGGTATCTGGAGACCTTCGCGCACACCTGCGCCGTCATGCAGACCAGGGACGCCCTGGTCCGGGTGGCCGCCGAATGCGCCGAGGACCTCGCCGAGGACGGCGTCGTCTACGCGGAGGTGCGCTACGCCCCCGAGCAGCACCTGGAGGCCGGGCTCAGCCTCGAAGAGGTCGTGGAGGCCGTCAACGAGGGCTTCCGCGAGGGCGAGCGGACGGCCAGGGCCGCCGGGCGGCGGATCCGGGTCGGTGCCCTGCTCACCGCGATGCGGCACGCCGCCCGCGCCCTGGAGATCGCCGAACTCGCCAACCGCTACCGCGACAACGGGGTCGTCGGCTTCGATATCGCGGGCGCCGAGGCCGGCTATCCCCCCACCCGCCACCTCGACGCCTTCGAGTACCTCAAGCGGGAGAACAACCACTTCACCATCCACGCCGGAGAGGGCTTCGGGCTGCCGTCGATCTGGCAGGCCCTCCAGTGGTGCGGCGCCGACCGGCTCGGCCACGGCGTCCGGATCATCGACGACATCAAGGTCGAGAACGACGGTTCGGTACAGCTGGGCCGGCTGGCCGCGTACGTCCGGGACAAGCGGATCCCGCTGGAGCTCTGCCCGACCTCCAACCTCCAGACCGGCGCCGCGGCCTCCTATGCCGAGCACCCGATCGGACTGCTCCGGCGGCTGCATTTCCGGGCAACTATTAATACGGACAATCGGCTCATGTCGGGCACCAGTATGAGCCGTGAATTCGAGCTGCTGACCGAAACCTTCGGATACACGCTCGACGATCTGCAGTGGTTCACCGTCAACGCGATGAAGTCCGCGTTCATCCCTTTCGATGAACGGCTGGCGATGATCAACGACGTCATCAAGCCCGGCTACGCCGAGCTGAAATCCGAATGGCTGTTCCGGCAGACCGCCACGACCAGCGAATCCGCCGCCGAGGACGGCTGACGGCGGCGGCCGGGACCGGACCGGCCCCGGCCGTCGACAGGGTGCCCGCCACTCGCCGCGCGGCATAACCAGCGTACGGAGCCGCTCGTTCTGCTCGGCGTGCGGGACGGCCGGGCCGGACCGCCGGACCGACCGCACACCCCCGTATCCCCATCGCGAGGACACCCCAATGAAGCAGTCCGCCGTCAAGACCCTCGGTGCCGCCGCGCTCGGCGTCGCCTTCGCCGCGGCCGCCGCGGGCACCGCCTCCGCGCAGCCCGCCCTGTCCGACTCGGCGACCTCCCTCGACAGCATCACGGGCGCCCTGCCGGTCCAGGAGGCCCTGACCCAGCTGCCGACGGGCGCGCCCGAGTCCCTCAGCGGCGCGCAGGGCGCCCTCACCGAGAGCGCGAGCACCCTGCCCGGCACCCTTCAGGGCGCGGGCCAGCGCGTCCTCGCCGGGGAGCTCGTCGGCGGCGACCCGCTCGGCAGCCTGCTCGGCGGTCTGCCGCTCGGCAGCGCCCTCCCGGGCGGCGGCCTGCCCGGCGGCCTCGCCTGATCCGACCGGTCCCGCGGGCCCGGCCGGGAAGCCCCGGCCGGTTCCGCCGTACCGCTGCCCCGCCGCCGTCTCTTCCCCCTCGTACGGCGCGGCACGAAGGGGCGCACCCCCGCCGCTGCGGAGGTGCGCCCCTTCGGCGCGTGCGGACGGCGGCCCGAGGGCCGCGCCCGTCACCAGGAGGTCGCCGAGTAGCCCTTCTGGGCCGGGAGGAAGAGCCAGAGCGCCAGATAGACCAGGATCTGGGGGCCGGGCAGCAGACACGAGGCCACGAAGATCACACGCATGGTCGTGGCCGAAGTGCCGAAGCGCCGGGCCAGCCCCGCGCACACCCCGCCGATCATGCGGCCTTCTCGCGGGCGGACCAGTGCGGACATGGAGGGCTCCTTCATGGGCCGGACGGATACGGGGGGCTCCCCGTTCCTGTCACCCATGCTGGCCCGTCCGGAGGGGACAAAGCGTCGCTCTACGGGGCGATCCCGACCCTGGGAATCTTCGGGGTCGCCCCCTGGGGGGCCTCCTCCGCAGGTACGGCAGGCGCTACGACCGTCCGCGCAGCGGCAGCGGCAGCCGCCGCGGCGGCCCGGGCCGCCACCCGGCGCCGCAGCCCGGCCCGGCAGGCCGGCACCACCAGCAGATGCGCCAGCGCCACGCCCGCGGTGTTCAGCACCAGCGAGTCCACATCCATCACCCGGCCCGCGACGCCGGTCTGGAGCAGCTCGATACCCAGGGAGATCAGCGCCCCGGCGGCGACCGTACGGATCAGCGAACCGAGCGTGGAGACGGTGATACTGCCGCCCGCCATCGGCAGCAGGACCCCCAGCGGCGCCAGCAGCAGCACCCCGCCGCCGATCCGGCGGGCCGCCTCGGCGGCACCCAGTTCGAGGTCCGCCCTGATCCCGGCGAAGACCTCCAGATTCGCGGCGGCGACGAACGGCACGTCGAGGGGCCGCAGGGCGAGCCAGCCGACGAGCAGCAGATGCGCGACGAGCAGGATCCCTCCCGCGACACGAACCCGTACTCCGGCGCTACCTTGACGCTCCACGTCCTTCATGACGCGCCCCCCGCCCCGATCGGTTCCGCAGGCTCCGTGCTCCGTGATAGGGGAGTTCCCCCGTCCGGGCCCCGGCACGCCGCCCGCCGCGTCACAACGCCCACCGGCGCCCCTCCGCCCCGGCCCCGGCCGGAGCGGTCCGTACCGGTACCCCCGCGGCGGGAGGAGTCACGGCTCAGTGGGAGGAGTCCCCGGGCGACGCGGTCCCGTCCGGGAAGGTCGCCCGGGAGGTCTCCCGCTCACCGGAGGTCACCGTCCGGGCCGGTGCCGGGGTCTTCGGATGGGACTTCGTGGTCGCCGTGCAGTCGTAGATCCGCGGCCGGTCGCCGCCCGGGCCGCCCAGGACCACCCCGCCGCCCTCGGCCGCGGCCCGGCTCTCCACCAGGGTGCAGACGAGCTGCGACAGCGCCTCCGGCGGCAGGTCCTCCGGCTGGCGGCTCAGCCGGTAGGTGCCCTCCGGGTCGCCCTCGCGCGGTGCCGACACCGTCAGCGGGGACCGGACGAAGGTCTGGAACCCCGCCTCCCGCTCCACCGGCGACGGCTCCTTCTGCAACTCCGCCACCAGCGCCCGGGCCACCCGCAGACCGCTGTCCGCGCTCTTCGCCACGGGCAGCTCCGCCGTCCGGTCGACCGCGACCAGCTGGGAGGCGCAGACCAGGTATATCCGCACCGGCACCGACTGGGGACGGGTCTGCGGGGCGTCCTCGCCGGTCACCGCGCACGGCATCCGGGAAGGCGCCGGGCCCCCGTCCACCGGCACCTGCGTGGGCCGGATCCCGCAGCCGCCGAGCAGCAGCGCGGACACCATGGCGCCGAGGACCACGGCCGCGCCCCGCCGGATACCCGTACGCGTCACCGTCCGCCGTCCTCTCCGGTCCCGCCCGCGCTCCCCGGCGCGGCTTCCGTCGCCGCCGAGGCGTCCCTCGGCAGGGTCAGCACGAACACCGCGCCGTCGCCGTCGGGCGAGTTCGCCGCCGTGATCGTGCCGCCGTGGATATGCGCGTTCTCGACCGCGATCGACAGCCCGAGCCCGCTCCCCTCCGACCGCGGCCGGGACGCGCTGGCCTTGTAGAACCGGTCGAAGACATGCGGCAGGACGTCCTCGGGGATACCGGGGCCGTGGTCGCGGATCCGGATCACCAGCTGCGCGCCCGTACCGTCGGCGACCTCCGCGCCGGTCTCCGGGTCCACGGTCCGCACCGACACCCGGACCGGCGAACCGCCGTGCTTGAGCGCGTTGCCGATCAGATTCGCCAGGACCACGTCCAGCCGCCGCGGGTCGAGCCGGGCCATGATCCCGCGCTCCGCGTCGAGTTCGACCGCGTCCAGCCAGGCCCGCGCGTCGATGCACGCCGTGACCTGGTCGGCGACATCGACCTCGTCCAGGACGACCTTGACCCGGCCGGCGTCGAACCGGCTGACCTCCATCAGGTTCTCCACCAGGCCGCCGAGCCGCTTGGTCTCGCTGACGACCAGGTTCACCGCGGGCGCGATCATCGGGTCGAGGCTCTCGATCTCGTCCTCCAGCACCTCGGCGACCGCGGTCAGCGCGGTCAGCGGGGTCCGCAGCTCGTGCGACATATCCGCGACGAACCGCCGGCTCGACTCCTCCCGCGCGCTCATGTCCGCGACCTTCTTCTCCAGCGACTCCGCGGTCTTGTTGAAGGTCCGCGCCAGCTCGGCCAGCTCGTCCGAGCCCGATACCTCCAGCCGGGTGTCCAGCTGGCCCTCGCCGAGACGGCGGGCCGCCTCGCCGAGCCGCCGCACCGGCTTGAGCACCGTCGTCGCCGCGGCCTGCGCCAGCAGCGCGGAACCCACCAGCGCCAGGGCCGTCGCGATCCCCAGCGACCAGGCCAGGGTGTTGAGGTCCTTGCTCTCCGATTCCAGGGACTTGAGCATGTAGCCCGTCGGGCCGCCGTTGGCGATCCGGCTGCCGCCGACCAGATACGGCTTGCCCTCATGGACGATCCGCTGCCAGTACAGGTGGTACTGCGCGCCGTCGCCGCCCGTCGTCTGGCGCTTGTTGACCTGCTCCCGCAGCTTCCCGGGGACGTCCTCGTAGCCGAAGACACCCGGGTCGGAGGCGCCCACCAGCGCCGGGTCCCGGTCGCCCCCGGCGACCAGCAGCACGCTGTAACCGGCCTTGCCCTGGCTCATCTGCTCGGCGGTGCGCCGCAGGTCGGCCTGGTCGGCATGGAGCGGCAGCGAGGCCGCCCGGCTCTGCAACTGGGCCCGGAAATCGTCGATCGTGGAGTTCTGGGTACGGCTCAGTACGGCCTCGCGGTTGAGCCAGTACGCGATACCGGACGCCGAGACCGCCGCGGTCAGGGCGACCAGGGCGAACACGACGACCAGCCGGAACCGCAGACTGGTCCAGCGCAGGCCGGCGACTATCGCACGCTTCGCGGCACCGGTCACCGCGCGGTACCCCCGCTCGCCACGGTCACTGCGGGGCGTCCAGCCGGTAGCCCACACCCCGGACCGTACGGATCAGCGTCGGCGAGGACGGCACGTCCTCCACCTTGGCCCGCAGCCGCTGCACACAGGCGTCGACCAGCCGGGAGTCGCCCAGATAGTCGTGCTCCCACACCAGCCGCAGCAACTGCTGGCGGGAGAGCGCCTGCCCCGGCCGGCGGCTCAGCTCCAGCAGCAGCCGCAGTTCGGTCGGGGTGAGCTGGAGGTCCTGGCCGTTCTTGGTGACCGTCATCGCGGAGCGGTCGATCACCAGCGAACCGAAGGTCGCGGAGTCCGTCGACTCCCGCTCGCCGCGGCGCAGCACCGCCCGGATCCGGGCGTCCAGCACCCGGCCCTGGACCGGTTTCACCACATAGTCGTCGGCTCCCGACTCCAGCCCGACCACCACGTCGATGTCATCGCTGCGCGCGGTCAGCAGGATGATCGGCAGTTGGTCGGTGCGGCGGATACGACGGCACACCTCGAAGCCGTCGATCCCGGGCAGCATCACATCCAGCACGATCAGATCGGGCCGCTGCTCACGGAGCAGTTTCAGGCCGTCCTCGCCCGTCGCCGCGGTGGCCACACGGTGGCCCTGGCGCGTCAGGGAGAGTTCGAGGGCCGTGCGGATGGCGTCGTCGTCCTCGATCAGCAACAGGAAAGGCACGGGAGTCATTCTGGCGTATGGCGGTCCCGGAGTTCGACCGGCACCGTACGCCCCTGCTTCCCGGCCCGCGCCCCCGCTCCCGTCCGGGCTTCCGCGCGCCGTCCGGCACGCCGTCGGCGACCCCCCTGGCCCTGTGACAGCCCTGTGACAGTCGACGGACAGCCTGATGAAGTCGCCTCGGCAAGCTTGTGCCCATCGGACGGAAGCCCGATGAACGAACGGAACACTGACTCCACACCGACGGGGGGCGCGAGATGACGGCACTGCACGGAAGCACCGCCAGCGCAGTCACGACGCGCCTGCACGACGTCGCGGTCAGGAGCGGTGAGAAGCCCGGCGCCGTGAACGGACGGGGGTGCGTTCGCGGCGCCGGACGGCAGCACAAGCCGTCGTACATGACGGTGGTCGGCGAGACCGCGACCGCCAACGGGACCCCCGCCCGGCCGGGGGCCCTCTCGGAGGCCGAGTTCACGGCGTACGTACAGGAGCGCCGCTCCTCCCTCTACGCCACCGCCTACCACCTCACCGGTGACCGCTTCGAGGCGGAGGACCTGCTCCAGAGCGCGCTGTTCTCCACCTACCGGGCCTGGGACCGGATCAGCGACAAGGCCGCGGTCGGCGGCTACCTCCGCCGCACCATGACCAATCTCCACATCAGCGCCTGGCGCCGGCGCAAGCTCAACGAGTACCCCACGGAGGAGCTGCCGGAGACGGCGAGCGACACCGACGCGATGCGGGGCACCGAGCTGCGGGCCGTGCTCTGGCAGGCGCTGGCCAGGCTCCCCGAACTCCAGCGCACGATGCTGGTCCTCCGTTACTACGAGGGCCGTACCGACCCGGAGATCGCGGACATCCTGGACATCAGCGTCGGCACGGTGAAGTCCAGCATCTGGCGGTCGCTGCGGCGGCTGCGCGAGGACCAGGCGCTGAGCTTCGGCCGTGACGAGGAGGAGTCCTTCGGCGAGCTGGTGGCCTGAAGGCGACGGGGGAACGAGTGGGGGGCCGCCGGGTCGGGGGACACGGCGGTGCTGGGGGGCCGCGGAGCCGGGGGGCTCTGCGGAGACAACGGGGTACGGGGGTACCACGGGGGAGAGCGGGGCGTCACCAGGAGCCCTGAGCGACGGGATCGGACAGGCCGGGGGGTCTTGTCCGGTCCCGTTCGCGTTTTCCGCGCCGATGCGCCGATGCGCCGATGCGCCGATGCGCCGATGCGCCGGACGCCTCTGGGCCGATGCGGCGGATGCGGCGGATGCCCGCGGGCCGGACGCCGGTGGGCCGATGCGTCCATGCTTGCCGTACCGCCGTACCGCCGTACCGCCGTACCGCCGTACCGCCGTACCGCCGTACCGGCGGGCGGCACGGCCCCGGCGCCCGGCTGCCCCGGGTTCCGGCCGCGGCCCGCCCCGGGGAGGACCGGCCGGACCGCCCCACCCCTGTACAGGTCGCTACGCGCGTAGATATGCTCTCGTGGTGACCATGCCCCGTATCCATCCCGCCCTCGCCGACGTCACCGCGTCCGACCAGGCGCTCCGCCGGTTCCTCCACGGGCTGCCCGGAGTCGACCCCGTCGGACTCGAAGCGCGCGCCGCCGCCCTCGGGACCAGGTCGATCAAAACGACGGCCAAGGCGTACGCCATCGACCTGGCCATCTCGATGATCGACCTGACCACGCTGGAAGGCGCGGACACCCCGGGCAAGGTCCGGGCGCTGGCCGCCAAGGCCGTCCACCCGGACCCGACGGACCGCGGCACCCCCACGACCGCCGCCGTCTGCGTCTACCCGGACATGGTGGCCACCGCCAAGGCCGCGCTGAACGGTGCCGACGTCAAGGTCGCCTCCGTCGCCACCGCCTTCCCCGCGGGCCGTGCCGCCCTCGGCGTGAAGCTCGCGGACACCCGGGACGCCGTCGCCGCCGGGGCCGACGAGATCGACATGGTCATCGACCGGGGCGCGTTTCTCGCGGGCCGGTATCTGAAGGTGTTCGAGGAGATCACCGCGGTCAAGGAGGCCGCGGGGGCCGCCAGGCTGAAGGTGATCTTCGAGACCGGTGAGCTGTCCACGTACGACAACATCCGCCGGGCCTCCTGGCTGGGGATGCTCGCGGGCGCGGACTTCATCAAGACCTCGACCGGCAAGGTCGCGGTCAACGCCACCCCGGCGAACACCCTTCTCATGCTGGAGGCGGTCCGCGACTTCCGGGCGCAGACCGGGATCCAGATCGGCGTGAAGCCGGCCGGCGGTATCCGGAACACCAAGGACGCGGTCAAGTTCCTGGTCCTGGTCAACGAGACCGCGGGACCGGACTGGCTGGACTCCCACTGGTTCCGCTTCGGCGCCTCCAGCCTGCTCAACGACCTGCTGATGCAGCGCCAGAAGCTGGCGACCGGCCGCTACTCCGGCCCCGACTACGTAACGGTGGACTGAGCCCGATGACCAACCCCTTCAGCTACGCGCCGGCTCCCGAGTCCCGGGCGATCGTCGATATCGCCCCCTCGTACGGCCTGTTCATCGACGGCGAGTTCACCGAGGGCTCCGGCGAGGACCGCAACAAGACCCTCTCCCCGGCGACCGAGGAGGTGCTCGCCGAGTACGTCCAGGCCAACGAGGAGGACGTCGACCGCGCGGTCCGCGCCGCCCGCAAGGCCTTCGAGAAGTGGTCCGCGCTGCCCGGCGCCGAGCGGGCGAAGTACCTCTTCCGGATCGCCCGGATCATCCAGGAGCGCAGCCGTGAGCTGGCGGTCCTGGAGACCCTCGACAACGGCAAGCCGATCCGGGAGACCCGGGACGCCGATCTGCCGCTGGTCGCCGCGCACTTCTTCTACTACGCGGGCTGGGCGGACAAGCTCGGCCACGCCGGTTTCGGCCCGGAGCCGAAGCCGCTGGGCGTCGCGGGCCAGGTCATCCCGTGGAACTTCCCGCTGCTGATGCTGGCGTGGAAGATCGCCCCGGCGCTGGCGACCGGCAATACGGTCGTCCTCAAGCCCGCCGAGACCACCCCGCTCTCCGCGCTGTTCTTCGCCGACATCTGCCGTCAGGCGGGGCTGCCGAAGGGTGTCGTCAACATCGTCACCGGTGACGGCCGGACCGGCGCCGCGCTGGTGAACCACCCGGACATCGCCAAGGTCGCCTTCACCGGTTCGACCGCCGTCGGCAAGGCGATCGCCCGGCAGCTCGCCGGGACGGACAAGAAGCTCACGCTGGAGCTGGGCGGCAAGGGCGCCAATATCGTCTTCGACGACGCCCCGATCGACCAGGCCGTCGAGGGCATCGTCAACGGCATCTTCTTCAACCAGGGCCAGGTCTGCTGCGCCGGATCCCGGCTGCTGGTCCAGGAGTCGGTCCAGGAGGAGCTGCTGGACTCCCTGAAGCGGCGGCTGGGCACCCTGCGGCTGGGCGACCCGCTGGACAAGAACACCGATATCGGTGCGATCAACTCCGCCGAGCAGCTGGCCCGGATCACCGCCCTGGCCCGGACCGGCGAGGCGGAGGGCGCGGAGCGCTGGACCGCGCCCTGCGAGCTGCCGTCCTCCGGCTACTGGTTCGCCCCGACCCTGTTCACCGGTGTCACCCAGGCGCATACGGTCGCCCGGGACGAGATCTTCGGCCCGGTGCTGTCGGTGCTGACGTTCCGTACCCCCGACGAGGCCGTCGCCAAGGCCAACAACAGCCAGTACGGCCTCTCGGCGGGCATCTGGACGGAGAAGGGCTCGCGGATCCTGGCGGTCGCGAACAAGCTCCGGGCCGGAGTCGTCTGGGCCAACACGTTCAACAAGTTCGACCCGACCTCGCCCTTCGGCGGATACAAGGAGTCGGGCTTCGGCCGCGAGGGCGGCCGCCACGGCCTGGAGGCTTACCTCGATGTCTGACCGTCTGAGCGTTTTCAAGACCTACAAGCTGTACGTCGGGGGCAAGTTCCCCCGCTCCGAGAGCGGCCGGGTGTACGAGGTGACCGACGCAAAGGGCAACTGGCTGGCCAACGCGCCGCTCTCCTCCCGCAAGGACGCCCGGGACGCGGTCGTCGCCGCGCGCAAGGCGTTCGGCGGCTGGTCCGGGGCCACCGCCTACAACCGCGGCCAGGTCCTCTACCGGGTCGCGGAGATGCTGGAGGGCCGCCGGGACCAGTTCGTCCGCGAGGTCGCCGAGGCCGAGGGGCTCTCCAAGTCCAAGGCGGCGGCCGTGGTGGACGCCGCGGTCGACCGCTGGGTCTGGTACGCCGGGTGGACCGACAAGATCGCCCAGGTCGTCGGCGGGGCGAACCCGGTCGCGGGCCCCTACTTCAACCTCTCCACGCCCGAGCCGACCGGGGTGGTCGCCGTCGTCGCGCCGCAGGAGTCGTCGTTCCTCGGGCTGGTGTCCGTCCTCGCCCCGGTGATCGCCACCGGCAACACGGCGGTCGTGGTGGCCAGTGAGAAGGCCCCGCTGCCCGCGCTCTCCCTGGGCGAGGTGCTGGCCACGTCCGATGTGCCGGGTGGCACGGTCAACATCCTGTCCGGCCGTACGGCGGAGCTGGCGGCGCCGCTCGCCGCGCACCAGGACGTCAACGCGATCGACCTGACCGGCGCGGACACCGCGCTCGCGAAGGAGCTGGAGATCGCGGCCGCGGACAATATGAAGCGGGTGCTGCGGCCCGCCCCGGCCGACTTCACGGCCGACCCGGGCACCGGCAGGCTCACGGCCTTCCTGGAGACCAAGACCGTCTGGCACCCGACGGGTTCGCTGGGCGCCTCGGGCTCCGCGTACTGAGACCGGGATACGGGAGGGCCCCGGCGCCGTCGGTCACGACGGCGCCGGGCCCTCGCCGTGCTGCCCCATCGCGTTGCCCCGGTCTTTTCCCCGGCGCTCCGGGTGCTCCCGGCTTACAGCGGCAGGCCCTTGACCAGCTTGCCGATCACCGGGAGGTCCTGGAGCGCGGCGCCGTCGGCGAGCGGCCCGGTCACCAGGTCCGTACCGATCGGCTTGAAGTCGGCGATCTGGGTGCCGATGCCGTTCGCCAGCGGGTCCACCCCCGTCTTCGCCAGCGGGTTCAGCTGGTGCTCCTTGAGATACGCGATGCCCAGTACGGAGTTGGTGAGCGCGTCCGTCACCCCGGAGCCGGGGCCGGAGAGCGCGCTGCCCAGGGTTTCCCCGGCGGAGGGGACGGTCGCCGGGGCGGCCTGGGCCGCGCCGCCCGTACCGAGGGCGGCGGCCACCGCGGCGACGGTCAGCCCGGCGCCGACGGCGATGCGCCGGGAGGTGGTGGAGTGGGGGGTCTTGGATGTCATGGATTCCTGCCTGCGATCGCCTTGGGTGACGGTTCGGGTGCACAGCGTATTTGAAGGTGTGATTCCGGATCCACCGCCCGCCCCGTGGGTCCCCTTCCCGGGGCAATGCCTCACACTGGTGTTCCGTGACTGCGATCCCCGCCCAACCCGCGCCGACCATCCGAGTCCTGCTGCTCACGGGCCCGTCCGGCTCCGGCAAGTCGTCCCTGGCCGCCCGTACCGGGCTGCCCGTGCTCCGGCTCGACGACTTCTACAAGGAGGCCGGCGACCCCACCCTGCCGCTGGTCCCGGAGAGCGACGACATCGACTGGGACTCGCCCCGGTCGTGGGACGCGGACGCGGCGGTCGCGGCGATCGAAGAACTGTGCCGGACCGGGCGGACGACCGTCCCCGTCTACGACATCTCGATCAGCGCCCGGACCGGCCGGGACGCCTTCTCCGTGGACCGTACGCCGCTCTTCGTCGCGGAGGGCATCTTCGCGGCCGATATCGTCGCCCGCTGCGAGCGGCTGGGCGTACTGGCCGACGCGATCTGTCTGCGTGGGCGCCCCTCCACCACCTTCCGCCGCCGGCTGGTCCGCGATCTCCGCGAGGGCCGGAAGTCGGTGCCGTTCCTGCTGCGCAGAGGCTGGCGGCTGATGCGCGCCGAACGCGGCATCGTCACCCGTCAGGCCGGGCTCGGCGCCCATCCGTGCGGCCGGGACGAGGCCCTCGGCCGGGTCGCCGCGGCCGCCGCGGGCCGCCGGCGCCGGGCGGCGGACCCCGCCGGGACGGCCGCGGTGCCGGTCCCGCCGCCCGCGGGCGCCGTCCTGGCACCCCGTACGGCAGAATCGGACGTATGAGCAAGCCCAAGACGCCCACGCCCGCCGAGCCCACCTACGCCGACCGGGTCTTCCGGTCGCCCGCGGGTATGGCCGGAGGGGTGCTGCTGCTGGCGCTGACGGCCTGGCTCGGTATCGACGCCGTGGTCCGGGGCTCCGGACTGACACCGCTCTTCGCGATCGCGGTCGTCCTGATCGTGGCGCCGCTGGTCGCCGCCTTCACGATCCGCCCCGCGGTCTTCGTCGGCGAGGACCGGATCCGGATCCGCAACCCGTTCCGGACGGTCACCGCGCCCTGGGGGCAGGTCGAGGGGGTCCGCTCCTCGTACTCCACGGAGATCGTCACCAAGGACGGCACGAAGTACCCGATGTGGGCGGTCCCGGTCTCGCTGCGCCAGCGCAAGCGCGCCACCCGCCAGCAGGAGAAGCGCGACCGCGATGAGCGGGCCGGCCGCCCGGTCGACCGGAACGCCCCGGTCCGCCTGGCCCAGGCGGACCGTACCGTCGCCGAACTCCGCGATTTCATCACCAGCCGCGGCGCCGCCCCCACCGCCCAGGGCGAGACCTCGGTGACCTGGGCCTACGAACTGCTCCTCCCGCTGGCGGCGGGCGCGGTGATGCTGGCGGTCCTCCTCGCGGTGCGGTAGCCGGGGCTCTCGTAGCGCAGGTGCTCGGTGAACCGGCCGCAGTCTGCGGCGGAGGCACTGATGAGCCCGATGCTTTCACCCGCTTCCGGCAGCGGCCCCGATCACCCGGGTGATCAGGAACCGGGTGCAGACAGCAGGCGTCGTTGTGGCCGGAATCAGTCTCCGCCCAGCGCCGGGCCGTCGGGCGCGCGGGCGGCTCACCGGGGGAGTTGAGAGATCGTGCTGTTTACCGTGCCCGAATCCGGGTGGTGGGCCATCGGCGCAGGTTCGGTGCTGGTGAGCACCGTGTGCATCTGGCTGGTGACCGGGTACGAGGGGATGCGGTTCCCCCGGGATGTGCGGGAGTCGCTGGAACGGAAGAAGAGGCGGGGACGGTGGATACTCGCCGTGCTGCCCGTTCCGTTCTTCGGGCTGCTGGCGATGGCGGCCCACACGGACACCGGAGGCACCCCGTCCACCACGCTGTTCATGTGCAGTGTTCTTCTCTGCACGTTCGGTGGTTCTCTGCTGACCGTCCGCGGACGCTTGTTCAGAGCCTCCGTCGAGCACGAGCGCAACCCCGATGCACCGATCCGGACCGACGACACCGTCACGACCCGGGTCCTCTGCATCACCATTCCGGTGACCACGGCGGCCGGGGCCCTGGCGTTCGTCTTCGGCTGAGGGGACCACCCGGCCGGGCGGGCCGCCGGGGTGCCCGGCCTGGGCTCCGGCTTCGGTCGGCCGCCCAGACGGCCAGTGCGCAGGCCGCGAATCCGGCCCCGAGAAGGCTGGAGCCCGGCCAGCCGTGGGCAGTGAAGACGGCGGTGGTCGCGGCCGCGCCGAGGGCGGAGCCGAGTGCGTAGAAGACCATGTAGCCGCCGATGGCGCTGCCGAGGCGGTCCGGATGCGCGGCCGTGAGCAGATGCTGGTTGCTCACATGCACGGCCTGGACCGCGAAGTCGAGGACGACGATCCCGGCGACGAGGAGCCACAGGGACCACGGGAGTTGGGCGACTGCCGCCCAGGAGAGGACCAGCAGGGCGAGTGCGAGGCCGGTGACCGGTACCGCCCGTCCCGCGTCCGCCCACCGTCCCGCGCGCACCGCGCCGAGTGCGCCGACGAGCCCGGCCAGGCCGAAGAGCCCGACTCCGCTCTCGCTCAGCCGCCACGGCGCGTCCGTCAGCGGCAGGGACAGCCCGCTCCACAGCGTTCCGAACGACGCGAACAGGAAGAACGCGATCAGTCCGCGGCTCAGGAAGACGCGCTCCCCGAACAGCCCGCCCAGCGAGGCGACGGCCCGGCGGTACCCCGCGGGCCGGCCGGAACGTTCCTCCGGCGGCAGTACGGCGAGGACCGGGGCCACGAGCCCGAGTGACAGCGCCGCCAGTACGGCGTAGACGCTCCGCCAGCCCCACACCTCGGCGAGGACGCCGGTCGCGAACCGGGCGCCCAGGATGCCGGCCACCACGCCCGAGGTCACGACGCCGATGGTCCGCCCGCGTTCGGCGGGGGGCGAGACCGAGGCGGCGTAGGCCACCGTGGTCTGGACGACGACCGCGAACAGCCCCGCCGTCGCGAGGCCCGCGAACGCCGTCCGGGCGCCGGGCGCCGCGGCCGTCAGGGCCAGGCCCGCCGCGGTCACCGCGAGATGCACGGCGATCAGCCGGCGCCGGTCGGTCACATCGCCGAGCGGCACCAGCAGGACCAGCCCGGCCAGATAGCCGAACTGGCCGGTCGCGACGATCCACCCGGTGAACTCCGCCGGTACGCCGAGATCGCGCCCCATCGGTTCCAGAACCGGTTGCGCGGCATAGACGCCCGCCACCGCGACTCCGCACACCACCGCGAGCAGCCGCCGCCATCCGTCCATCGTGCCCCCCGAAAATAAGTAGCGAAATGCAACTCATTCGAGTGTGCGGCATGATGGTTTCAATCTGCAACTCAATGTCTCGACGGGAGTGTCATGCCGACTGCCGGCGCCCGCGCCTCGGACCCCGACCCGACCGGCTCCGACCGGACCGCCCCCGACCCGACCGGCCCCGACCCGACCGGCCCCGGCGGGACGGACCCGGACCGGACGGTCCCCGACTGGACCGATCCGGAGTGTCCCGTCGCCCGCACCCTCGACCTCGTCGGCGACCGGTGGAGCCTGCTCGTCGTCCGCGACGCGATGGACGGGGCACGGTCGTTCACCGAATTCCAGCGGCGTACCGGAATCGCCCGCAATATCCTCAGCGACCGCCTCCGCAAGCTCACCGCCCACGGGCTGCTCGCCCAGCGCACCGCCCCCTCGGGGCGCCGCCGGGAGTATGTGCTCACCGCCGCCGGCCGCGACCTCTTCCCGGTGGTCCTCACCCTCCGGCAGTGGGGGGAGCGTCATGCCTTCGCTTCCGGAGAGGACCACTCCACCCTGGTCGACCGGCACGGCACACCTGTGCCGGAGCTGGTGCCGGCCGGTGCCGACGGCACGCCCCTCGACGCCGGTACCACCGAGGTGCGGAAGGTTCCGTAGCGGTGGTGGCGGGCAGCGCGCGGCAGGATCCGAAAGAGACGGCCTACGGCGGGCCCGGCCAGACCAGCAGCATGTAGCCGCCCAGCCAGGCCGACAGCAGGGTCGCGGAGGCCAGCACCACCACCAGCCGGGTGCGGGTCGCCCGGGACAGGGAGAGGGCCAGGGGGAGCAGCAGGGGGAAGGCCGGGAGGAGGAAGCGGGCGCGGGGGAAGTAGACGCCCGCGCTGCCCAGCACCACCACCAGCATGGCGCCCGTGAAGACCAGCAGGACCAGCGGCTGGCGGTCGGCCAGGGACAGGGTGTACATCACCACCGCCAGGACCAGACAGGCGGAGACCGCCAGCACGAAGAGCTGCGGGCGGGGCTCGTAGATCAGCTGCTGGCGCAGCTCCAGCAGGGTCGCCCGGCCGCCGTCCCACTCGTTCTTCCAGAGCCGCTGGACGGCGAAGTAGCCGTCGGGGCGGCCGACCCGGGCGCCGACCCAGGCGACGTAGCCCAGCCACCCGGCGGGCGCCAGGACGGCACCGCAGACGGCGAGGGCACGGGCCCGGCCCCGGGCCCGGCGGGCCGCCAGCAGGGCCGTCAGGGCGACCGCCGCCGCCAGGGCGATGCCGGTGGGGCGGGTGAGACCGGCGAGGGCGGCGAGGAGGCCCGCGGCGAGCCAGCGGCCGGTCAGGGCCGTATACAGCGACCAGGCGCAGAGGGCCGTGAACAGGGACTCGGTATAGCCCAGCCACTGCACCGCCGCGACCGGCAGCAGCCCCCACAGGACGGCCAGCAGGGTGCCCGTCCGGTGGCCGTGCAGCCGCGCCCCGACCGCGTACACACCCCAGGCGGCCACGAAGGAGCAGACCACGGCCAGCAGGAGCCCCGCCGAGGCCCGGGAGCCCGGCAGGACCGCCGAGGCCGCCCTGATCAGCAGCGGGTAGAGGGGGAAGAAGGCCAGATTGTTGGCGTTGACCTCGGTGCCGAGTTCACCGGCGTAGCCGTGCGCCGCGATGCCCAGGTACCAGTTGGAGTCCCAGGACGTTGCCAGCGTCGGCCAGACGCCGTGCCCCTTGGCATGTGCCAGCCGGGTCAGGAACGCCAGCCCCACCAGCCGTACCAGCAGATATCCGGCGAGCGCCGGGGCCGCCGCCCGCAGCGAACGCAGCAGTGGGCGGTCGCGGGCGGCCGGGGAGCCGCCGCGGCCGGGCCCGGGCGGGGGGCGGGAGGCGGGGACATAAGCGCGCGCGGTCGCTGCGGGGGACAACGGCAACTGCTCCTGACGGCTCGGCGCGCCCCCTCGGGCGCTACCGGCCCACCATTGCCCGGACCGCGGCGGCCCGGTGGCGGTCCGCCGCGACGGCATAACAGGAATCACCCGTGCGGGGCAGCACGGGTGATTCGTGTACGAAATATGTTCCCCTGCGGGGCGGTGGCCGGGCCGGGGCCGGGACCGCGACCGAGGTGGTGGTGGCCGGGCCGGGAAGTCTCCCGCGGACCGGCCCGGGAAGCGGTCAGATGCCCGCGGCCGCCGCGAAGTCCCGCTTCAGCGCCGCCAGCACCTCGGCCGCCCGCTCCCGCGCCGGGTCCAGGGCCGCATGGTCCGCGACCGGGACCACGACCTCCAGATAGCACTTCAGCTTGGGCTCGGTACCGCTCGGGCGGACGATCACCCGCGCCCGGTACGCGCCGTCGAGGTGGTAGCGGAGGCCGTCCGTCGGCGGCAGGGCCTCGCTGCCCTCCGCCAGGTCCTCCGCCCGGACGACGGCGAGGCCCGCGAGCGCCGCCGGGGGCGACGTGCGGAGCCGGGCCATCGCGTCCGCGATCACCCCGAGGTCCTCGACCCGGACCGAGAGCTGGTCCGTGGCGTGCAGTCCGTGCTCGACCGCCAGATCGTCCAGCAGGTCGGTGAGGGTGCGGCCCTCCTCCTTCAGCACGGACGCCAGCTCGGTGATCAGCAGCGCCGCCGTGATGCCGTCCTTGTCGCGGACGCCCTCCGGGTCGACGCAGTAGCCGAGGGCCTCCTCGTAGCCGTACCGCAGACCGTCCACCCGGGCGATCCACTTGAAGCCCGTCAGGGTCTCCTCGTACGGCAGCCCCGCCGCCTCGGCGATCCGGCCCAGCAGCGACGACGAGACGATCGACTCGGCGAAGGTGCCGCGCGCGCCGGAGCGGACCAGATGGGCCGCGAGCAGCGCGCCGACCTCGTCGCCGCGGAGCATCCGCCAGTCGTCTCCGTACGGGACGGCGACGGCGCAGCGGTCGGCGTCCGGGTCGTTGGCGACGACCAGGTCGGGCCGCTCCCGGCGGGCGGCCGCGAAGGCGAGGTCCATCGCGCCCGGCTCCTCCGGATTGGGGAAGGCGACCGTCGGGAACGCCGGGTCCGGGTCGGCCTGCTCGGCGACGGGCACCGGCGCGGGGAAGCCGGCCCGGGCGAACGCCGCCTCCAGCACCGGGCGCCCCACACCGTGCATCGCCGTGTAGACGGTGCGGGCGGTGCGCGGCGAGCCGGGGGAGAGGACGGCGTCCGTACGGGCTAGATAGGCGTCCAGCACCTCGTCGCCGAGGGTCTCCCAGCCCGACTCCGCGAGCGGTACGTCGTGCAGGCTCGCGATCGCGTCGATCTCCGCGGCGATCCCGGTGTCGGCGGGCGGCACGATCTGCGAGCCGTCCCCGAGGTACACCTTGTAGCCGTTGTCGCGCGGCGGGTTGTGGGAGGCGGTGACCTCCACCCCGGCGACCGCGCCCAGCTCCCGTATGGCGAAGGCCAGGACGGGCGTCGGCAGCGGGCGCGGCAGTACGGCGGCCCGCAGGCCCGCCCCCACCATCACGGCCGCCGTGTCCCGGGCGAAGTCCGCGGACTTGTAGCGGGCGTCGTAGCCGACGACCACCAGCCCGTCGCCCTGCCCCAGGCCCCGGAGATAGGCGGCGAGCCCGGCGGCCGCGCGGATCACGACCGCCCGGTTCATCCGCATCGGCCCGGCGCCCAGCTCGCCCCGGAGCCCGGCGGTGCCGAACTGGAGGGTGCCGGAGAAGCGCGCGGCGAGGGCGGCCGGGTCGCCGCCCTCCCGGACGCCGTCGAGGAGCTTCGCCAGCTCCTCGCGGGTGTCGGGGTCGGGGTCCTCGGCGAGCCAGCTCTCGGCCCGCCCGATCAGGTCCCTGAGGTTCCCGTCGAGATCCTGCTGCACGGTCGGATCAGCCTCTCGTGGCGTTGGTTCGAGGTGGTTCGCGGTGGGTCGCCTTGCTGCGCTCCGGTGGTGCCGGTCCCGCGTGGCCGGTGCCGGTGTCGTTGCCGACACCGGTCTCGCGCCGGTGGCGCCGTACGCGCCGCGGGGTCCGGGCCGGCAGTCGTACGGGCCGCGGCGCCCGGGCTCAGATCCGGGACAGCACCCGGGTCAGCAGCTCGCCCATCCGGGCCGCCGAGTCACGGCCGGCCTGGAGGACCTCCTCGTGGTTGAGGGGCTCGCCCGACATACCCGCGGCCAGATTGGTGACCAGGGAGATGCCCAGCACCTCGGCGCCCGCCTCACGGGCCGCGATCGCCTCCAGGACCGTCGACATGCCGACCAGGTCGCCACCGATCGTCCGGACCATCCGGATCTCGGCCGGGGTCTCGTAGTGCGGGCCGGTGACCTGTACGTAGACACCCTCCTCCAGGGAGGGGTCGATCTCCTTGCAGAGCGACCGCAGCCGCGGCGAGTAGAGGTCCGTCAGGTCGACGAAGTTCGCGCCGGTGATCGGGGAGGTCGCGGTGAGGTTGATGTGGTCGCTGATCAGGACCGGCTGGCCGGGGCGCATTCCGTCGCGCAGTCCGCCGCAGCCGTTGGTCAGGACGATCGTCTTGCAGCCCGCGGCCACCGCGGTCCGCACTCCGTGGGCCACGGCGGCGACGCCCCGGCCCTCGTAGTAGTGCGTACGGCCCAGGAAGACCAGGGCGCGCTTGTCGCCGATGCGGTACGAGCGGACCCGGCCGCCGTGGCCCTCCACGGCGGGCGGCGGGAAGCCCGGCAGCTCGGTGACCGGGAACTCGGCCTCGGGCGCGCCGAGCGCCTCGGCCGCCGGGGCCCAGCCCGAGCCCATCACCAGGGCCACGTCGTGGGACTCGGCGCCGGTCAGCTCGCGCAGGCGCGCGGCCGCGGCGTCGGCCAGGTCGTGGGGGGCGGCGGCACCGCCGTTGAGGTCCGGATTCACATGTGCGTTCACGCGAATGAGGGTAGCCGCAGATTCCCTACGCGCGTAGATGATGGAGCTACGGACACCCGGATCGTTGTCTTGTCGTTTCCGACGAACGGGTGGTGGCCGGGCGGCGAACGCGGACGAACGGGTGGTGGGCGGCCGGTGGACGGGCCACGGGCGACCGGCTCCCGGGGGCCGCGCCCGGCATCAGGGCCGCACCGCGCCCGGTGTCCGGCGGCCACGGCCGGGCCGCCCGCGGTCAGCAGGGGCGCTTGCGCAGCTCCATCACATAGTCGTGCGGGGCGCCCGCCGACTCCGCCGCGTCCGCGATCTCCCCCAGATAGCGGGCCGACGGCAGACCGCCCTCGTAGCCGTTGAGGACGTACACCCAGGCCGGCTCCTCGCCGTCCAGCGTGTGCACCCGCACCCGCATCCGCCGGTAGATGTCGAGGCCGACACCTTCCCAGCGGTCCATCGAGTCCTCGTCCATCGGGGCGATGTCGTACAGCGCGACGAAGACCTGGGAGCGCGGGGCCTCCACGATCGTGGACAGCGCGCCCTCCCAGCCCATCTGCTCGCCGCCGAACGTGAGCCGCCAGCCGTTCAGCCAGCCCGTGCCGCGCAGCGGGGAGTGCGGGGCGCGGCGGGTCATCAGCCGCGCGTCGAGGTTGCCGGCGTACGCGGCGTAGAGCGACATGGGATCGAGGGTACGGGAGGGGCACGGGTGGCCGCTTTTCCGCGCGGGGGCGCCGGGGCCCCCGCGCGGTCCCGGGGCCCGCCCCGCGCGGTGGCGGGAAGCGGGTCCCCGGGCCCGCCCCGGGGCCCCGCCCAGGGCTTCCCGCCCCGGCGCCACCGGCCGGACCGGCCCCGCCGCGGGCCGCTCCGGAGGGCGTCCGCGCCGCTCACGGGGCAATCCGTGGCCCGGGCACGGAGCAGGTTGATGCGTGCGGGACAATGGGGTACGTACTCCAGTCCGGCGGGACGCTTCACGGGGCCCGCCCGGCAGGCACCGGCCCACCCATCCGTACCCGGCAGCAACGAGAGCGCGAGGCGTAACCCCAGTGACCCGGATCGTGATCATCGGCGGCGGACCCGGCGGATACGAGGCGGCCCTGGCGGGCGCCCAACTCGGCGCGGAGGTGACCGTCGTCGACTGCGACGGCCTCGGCGGCGCGTCCGTCCTCACCGACTGCGTGCCTTCGAAGACCCTTATCGCGACCGCCGAGGTGATGACCACCTTCGACTCGTCGTACGAGGAACTCGGCATCATCATCGCCGACGACACCCCGCCCCTGGAGCAGTCGGCCCGGGTCACCGGCGTCGACCTCGGCAAGGTCAACCGGCGGGTGAAGCGGCTCGCGCTCGCCCAGTCCCACGACATCACCGCGTCCGTCACCCGGGCGGGCGCCCGGGTGCTGCGGGGCCGGGGCAAGCTGGAGGGCCGGCAGGCCGCGGACGGCTCCCGGACGGTCGTCGTCACCGCGGCCGACGGCACCGAGGAGCGGCTCACCGCCGACGCCGTACTGGTCGCCACCGGCGGCCACCCGCGCGAGATCCCCGATGCCCAGCCCGACGGCGAGCGGATCCTCAACTGGACCCAGGTCTACGACCTCGACGAACTCCCCGAAGAGCTGATCGTGGTCGGCTCCGGTGTCACCGGTGCCGAGTTCGCCGGCGCCTACCAGGCGCTGGGCTCCCGGGTCACCCTGGTCTCCTCCCGCGACCGGGTGCTCCCGGGCGAGGACCCGGACGCCGCGGCCGTACTGGAGGACGTCTTCCGGCGCCGCGGTATGAACGTCATGGCCCGCTCCCGCGCCGAATCCGCCAAGCGGGTCGGCGACCGGGTCGAGGTCACCCTCGCCGACGGCCGGGTCATCTCCGGTACGCACTGCCTGATGGCGGTCGGCGCGATCCCCAACACCGCGGGCATGGGACTGGAGGAGGCGGGCGTACGGCTGAAGGACTCCGGCCATATCCTCACCGACAAGGTCTCCCGCACCAGTGCCCCCGGCGTCTACGCGGCGGGCGATGTGACGGGCGTC
The DNA here is from genome assembly GCF_053981115.1 of Streptomyces sp. NPDC003691. Lineage (NCBI taxonomy): Bacteria > Bacillati > Actinomycetota > Actinomycetes > Kitasatosporales > Streptomycetaceae > Streptomyces > Streptomyces sp. NPDC003691. The sequence goes on from NZ_JBSFNQ010000006.1 coordinate 56,039, forward strand.
TTCGCCCTCGCCTCGGTGGCCGCGATGCAGGGCCGGATCGCGATGTACCACTTCCTCGGTGACGCGGTGCAGCCGCTGAACCTGAAGACGGTCTCGTCGAACGTCTTCACCGACCCCGAGATCGCGACCGTCGGCTACACCCAGGCGGACGTCGACGCCGGTCTGATCGACGCCCGGGTGGTCAAGCTGCCGCTGCTGCGCAACGCCCGGGCCAAGATGCAGGGCATCCGGGACGGCTTCGTCAAGATCTTCTGCCGGCCGGGCACCGGGATCGTCGTCGGCGGCTGTGTCGTCGCCCCGCGCGCCAGTGAACTGATCCATCCGATCTCGATCGCGGTGGACAACAATCTGACCGTCGAGCAGATCGCGAACGCGTTCACCGTCTATCCGTCCCTGTCGGGGTCGATCGCGGAGGTGGCGCGGCAGCTCCACACCCGCAAGGTGACGGGCGAGGGCTGACCCTTTCCGGCCGTGCGGCGGCACGGCGGCGGCACAGTGGCAGCGCGATTCGGCGCGATCCGGGGCGGACCGACAGGTTCCGCCCCGGTGTCCGTTCCGGACCGGTCAGCTTGCGGCCACGGCCGGTCAAGTACGGGCCTCCCTATACCACTTGTCGGCGTGGTGTGAGCGCAATACTTGGCAATCGGTGCATAGAGCTGAAAATCGTCGGCGCGGCACGTTACTGTCAGTTTTGTGTTCGCTGCTGAACGTCGCCAATTGATCCTTGAAATGGTGCGGGCCAACGGAGCGGTGTCGCTCCGGGAACTCGCCCGGGTCGTCCAGACCTCCGAAGTCACCGTCCGCCGGGACGTCCGCGCGCTGGAGGCCGAGGGGCTCCTGGACCGCCGCCACGGCGGCGCGGTGCTCCCCGGCGGATTCACCCGCGAATCCGGCTTTCCGCAGAAGTCCCTCTCCGCCACCGCCGAGAAGACGGCCATCGCCGACCTCGCCGCGAGCCTCATCGGCGAGGGCGAGGCGATCGTCGTCGGTGCGGGGACGACCACCCAGGAACTGGCCCGGCGGCTCGCCCGGGTGCCGGGGCTGACCGTGGTCACCAACTCCCTGCTGGTCGCCCAGGCCCTGGCCCACGCCAACCGGGTCGAGGTGGTGATGACCGGCGGCACCCTGCGCGGCTCCAACTACGCCCTCGTCGGCAGCGGCGCCGAACAGTCCCTCCAGGGGCTGCGGGTGTCCCGGGCCTTCCTCTCCGGCAGCGGGCTCACCGCCGAACGCGGCCTCTCCACCTCCAATATGCTCTCCGCCAGCGTCGACCGGGCACTGGTCCAGGCGGCCTCGGAGGTCGTCGTCCTCGCCGACCACACCAAGCTCGGCGCGGACACCATGTTCCAGACCGTGCCGACGGACGTCATCACCCGGCTGGTGACCGACGCGCCCCCGGAGCACGACGAACGCGCCGCGACCGAACTCCAGGCCCTGGCCGACCAGGGTGTCCAGATCGCGGTGGCCGGCTCCGGCACCGCCCCCGACACGGAGCGCGGCCCCCGCCGCGACGTCCCCCTCCCGGGCCAGCGCCGCACCCGCGGCGGCGCGGGTCCCGCCCGCTTCGGCGCGGCCGCGGTGGAACGGGACGGGCTGGGCGGCGGCGGAGGCATGGAACGCAGCGCCCGCGTCGCCGACCTGCGCCGCCGCTAGGGCGGGCCGGCCCGGGGCGCCGGGTACCGCGACTCCGGGGCCGTGCACCACACCAGGGCGCGGGCATCCGGTTCTGTCGGTGAGCCCGGTGAGCCGGGAAGGACACCGTAGAAACGGCCGACGGCGAGGTCCGGCTCCGCGTAGGCCGCCTGTCCCGGACTCCCGGTCGCATTGCCCCGGCCCCGGATACGGCAAGGGCCCGCCGGGTTTTCCGGCCCGGCGGGCCCCTGCCTGCGTTCCGGGGCGTGCCCCGGACCGGCTCAGTCCTTGATTTCGCAGATGGTCGCGCCCGACGAGATCGCCGCGCCGACCTCCGCGCTCAGGCCCTTCACGGTGCCGGCGCGGTGGGCGTTCAGGGGCTGTTCCATCTTCATGGCCTCCAGGACCACGATCAGATCGCCCTCGTTGACCTGCTGGCCCTCCTCGACGGCCACCTTCACGATGGTGCCCTGCATGGGCGAGGCAAGGGTGTCGCCGGAGGCCGCGGCCGAGGACCGCTTGGCGGCGCGGCGCTTGGGCTTCGCCCCGGCCGCCAGGCCGGTACGGGCCAGGGTCATGCCCAGATGGGCCGGGAGGGAGACCTCGAGACGCTTGCCGCCGACCTCGACGACGACCGTCTCGCGGTCCGGCTCCTCGTCCGTGTCGGCGTCGGCGGTCGCCGAGAACGCGGGGATCTCGTTGACGAACTCGGTCTCGATCCAACGGGTGTGCACCCGGAAGGGGTCGCTGGTGAAAGCCGGGTCCGTGACGACGGCGCGGTGGAACGGAATGGCGGTCGCCATGCCCTCGACCTGGAACTCGGCGAGCGCCCGCGCCGCCCGCTGGAGCGCCTGCTCCCGGGTGGCGCCGGTGATGACCAGCTTGGCCAGCAGGGAGTCCCAGGCCGGGCCGATGACGCTGCCGGACTCCACGCCCGCGTCCAGCCGGACGCCGGGGCCGGACGGCGGGTCGAAGAGGGTGACCGTGCCGGGGGCGGGCAGGAAGTTGCGGCCGGGGTCCTCGCCGTTGATCCGGAACTCGAAGGAGTGGCCGCGGATCGCCGGGTCGTCGTAACCCAGCTCCTCGCCGTCGGCGATCCGGAACATCTCGCGAACCAGGTCGAGGCCGGTGACCTCCTCGGTGACCGGGTGCTCCACCTGAAGACGGGTGTTGACCTCCAGGAAGGAGATCGTGCCGTCGGTGCCGACGAGGAACTCGACCGTGCCCGCGCCGACGTAGCCCGCCTCCTTGAGGATGGCCTTGGACGCGCGGTACAGCTCGGCGTTCTGCTTCTCCGTCAGGAAGGGCGCCGGGGCCTCCTCCACCAGCTTCTGGTGGCGGCGCTGGAGGGAGCAGTCCCGGGTCGACACGACCACGACATTGCCGTGCTGGTCGGCCAGGCACTGGGTCTCCACGTGCCGCGGCTTGTCCAGGTACCGCTCGACGAAGCACTCGCCGCGGCCGAAGGCGGCGACCGCCTCGCGGACGGCCGAGTCGTACAGCTCCGGCACCTCTTCGAGAGTGCGGGCGACCTTCAGACCGCGGCCGCCGCCGCCGAACGCCGCCTTGATGGCGATCGGCAGCCCGTGCTCCTCGGCGAAGGCGACGACCTCGTCGGCACCGGACACCGGGTCGGGCGTACCGGCCACCAGCGGGGCGCCGGCGCGCTGGGCGATATGCCGGGCGGCGACCTTGTCGCCGAGATCGCGGATGGCCGAGGGCGGCGGGCCGATCCAGGTCAGCCCGGCGTCGAGGACGGCCTGGGCGAACTCGGCGTTCTCCGAAAGGAAGCCGTACCCGGGGTGGATGGCGTCCGCGCCGGAGTCCTTCGCGGCCTGGAGGACCTTGCCCATGTCCAGATAGCTGGCCGCCGGGGTGTCACCGCCCAGGGCGAACGCCTCGTCTGCCGCGCGGACGTGCAGGGCGTCCCGGTCCGGGTCGGCGTAGACGGCTACGCTTGCGATTCCGGCGTCCCGGCAGGCACGGGCGACGCGGACAGCGATTTCGCCTCGGTTGGCGATGAGCACCTTGCGCACGATGTGGCTCCCTCCTTGAAACAAGCCGAGTTTAGGGACTGCCGACACGGCCGTTCGACCCGTCCCCTAGGGTGAGCTTGCCCACACGGAGCGTGATTCGAGGCTCGTTCGAGTCGCGAAATCCCTTGTCGCACCACGGTACGACGGGTTGCTTTCTCCAGACAGTAGCCCCCGTATGTGGCACAGGTCTCTGTCCGTGGGGCCAGCCGGGCAACCCGTTTCTTTGTGGAGTCCCTACGAATGGCGGAATGATTCTTTTCATTCTCCGAGGTAGGGCCGAGTGTGTCGCGGATTGAGGGGTGCCGGGGCGGGGTTCAGGGGGGTCGGGTAGGGGGTGTGCCTCCGGTGTGCCCGCCCTGTGTCCCTTTTGTGCACCCTGGGCGCGAAGTCTCCACGCCTCCCGGGGCTCCCCGCGCGCCCGGCCCGGCCGCGCTGCGCCATGCGGGTTCCGTTCCGCCGCGGTGGTCCGCCGGGCGTGGTCCCGGGGTGCGGTCAGTGGCGCGGTCCGGGGCGCGGTCCGGACCGCGCGGGAGCACCTGCCGGCGGGCCGCCCGGGAGGCGGCGGGGCACGGCGGGTTGCAACGGGGTACGAGGGCGGGGGCGGCGGGGTGCGCCGGGGGCGGCGGGCCGCCGGGGGGTCAGCTCCAGAAGTCGGTGACCGAGTACCCGAGCTGTCCCAGCAGGGTCCGCACCAGCGGCATCGAGATACCGATGACATTGCCGTGGTCGCCGTCGATTCCGTTGATGAACGGCGCCGAGCGGCCGTTGAGCGTGAACGCGCCCGCCACGTGCAGGGGCTCCCCGGTGGCGACGTACGCGGCGATCTCGGCGTCCGAGGGCTCCCCGAACCGGACCGTGGTCGAGGCGGTGGCCGACGCGATCCGGCCGGTGGCCGTGTCGGTGACGCAGTGTCCGGTGCGCAGCACCCCGGAGCGGCCCCGCATCGCCTTCCAGCGGGCCGTGGCCTCCTCCGGGTCCGCGGGCTTGCCGAGTGCCTCGCCGTCCAGGTCGAGCACCGAGTCGCAGCCGATCACCAGGGCGCCCGCGACCTCGGGGAGGGCGGCGACCACGGCGGCCTTTGCCTCGGCCAGCACCAGGGCCAGTTCGGCGGGCGTGGGGGCGCTCAGCGCGTCCTCGTCGACTCCGCTGACGATCACCTCGGGGTCGAAGCCGGCCGCCCGCAGCTGCCTCAGCCGGGCGGGGGAGGCGGAGGCGAGGACGAGACGCGGGGTGGTGTCGCGGAGGGCTGTGGGGGTGGCGTGGGCGGTCATGCGGCCATCGTAGGCGGGGTCCGGCGCCGGGTTGCCCCGTTCGGCGCAGCACCGCCGTGATTACCTCAGGCCCACCACGATCATCCCCAGCACCATCGCCAGCGCCAGCAGGAAGCCCGCGCGGCGCAGCATGGCCTGCGTCTCGCGCAGTTCCTTCGGGGGCTCGTTCTCGGGGTCCGACCACAGCATGTCCCCGATACTGCCGTCCGGGGCCGGGTCCGCGCCTGAGTACGGGTACTCAAAAAGCGGTATCCGGGATTCCGGGTAGGCGGTGCCCGCCCGCCGGGCCGCCGGAGCACGGGGTTACGAGGGCCAGTACGTACGCGCCCAGGCCCCGGGCCCCGGCACCGGGCGCGGGGTGCGTGCCACCCGCGCCGGGGAGGACCACTCCGAAGCGGGCGGCGCGGGGGCCTGTTCCGCCCCGCCGGACGCCCGGGCGCGGACCACGGCCAGCGCGGCCGCCAGCTCCTCGGGCGTCGGATTGCCCCGTACGATCCTGATCATCATGGCGGCCCCTCTCGGGTCTGCGGTCTCGGCCGTCCCGGGTCTCCGGGCTGCGGCCCCGGCGGGCCGGGGCCGGGGTGTCCGCTACAGCGGGATGTTCCCGTGCTTCTTCGGCGGCAGGCTCTCCCGCTTGGTCCGCAGGTGCCGCAGCCCGCGCACGATCTGCGCCCGGGTGTCCGACGGCACGATCACCGCGTCGACATAGCCGCGTTCCGCCGCCGTGTACGGGTTGAGCAGCGCGTCCTCGTACTCCGCGATCAGCCGGGTCCGGGTCTCCTCCTGCGCCTCCGGATCGCCCGCCTCGGCGATCGCCCGGCGGTGCAGGATATTGACCGCGCCCTGGGCGCCCATCACCGCGATCTGCGCGGTGGGCCAGGCCAGGTTGAGATCGGCGCCCAGGTGCTTGGAGCCCATGACGTCGTACGCGCCGCCGAACGCCTTGCGGGTGATCACGGTGATCAGCGGGACCGTCGCCTCGGCGTAGGCGTAGATCAGCTTGGCACCGCGCCGGATGATGCCGCCGTACTCCTGGTCGACACCGGGCAGGAACCCGGGGACGTCGACGAAGGTCAGTACGGGGATGTTGAAGGCGTCGCAGGTACGGACGAACCGGGCCGCCTTCTCGGAGGCGTCGATGTCCAGACAGCCCGCGAACTGGAGCGGCTGATTGGCGACCACCCCCACCGGGCGGCCCTCGACCCGGCCGAAGCCGGTCAGGATGTTCGGCGCGAACAGCGCCTGCGTCTCCAGGAACTCCCCGTCGTCGAGGACATGCTCGACGACCGTGTGCATGTCGTACGGCTGGTTCGCACTGTCCGGGATCAGCGCGTCCAGCTCGCGGTCCTCGTCCGTCGTGGCGAGCCCGGCCTCCTCGGGGAAGGCGGGCGGCTCGGAGAGGTTGTTCGACGGCAGATAGGAGAGCAGCGACTTCACATACTCGACGGCGTCCTTCTCGTCGGCCGCCATATGGTGCGCCACACCCGAGGTCGCGTTGTGGGTCCGGGCGCCGCCCAGCGCCTCGAAACCGACGTCCTCACCGGTCACCGTCTTGATGACATCGGGGCCCGTGATGAACATATGGGACGTCTGATCGACCATCACCGTGAAGTCGGTGATGGCGGGGGAGTAGACGGCACCGCCCGCACACGGCCCGACGACCAGCGAGATCTGCGGGATCACCCCGGAGGCATGGGTGTTGCGGCGGAAGATCTCCCCGTACATGCCGAGAGCGCTCACCCCCTCCTGGATCCGCGCGCCGCCCGAGTCGTTGATGCCGATGACGGGACAGCCGGTCTTCAGCGCGAAGTCCATCACCTTGACGATCTTCTGGCCGTAGACCTCGCCCAGCGCCCCGCCGAAGACCGTGAAGTCCTGGGAGAAGACGGCGACCGGACGGCCGTCCACCGTGCCGTAGCCGGTGACGACACCGTCGCCGTACGGGCGGGTCCGGTCCAGCCCGAAGGCGGTGGAGCGGTGCCGGGCCAGTTCGTCGAACTCGACGAACGAGTCCTCGTCCAGCAGCAGGGCGATCCGCTCCCGGGCGGTCAGCTTGCCCTTCGCATGCTGTTTCTCCACGGCCCGTGCCGAACCGGCGTGCACCGCTTCGTCGATACGGCGCCGCAGATCCGCGATCCGGCCCTCGGTGGTGTGGCTGTCGTGCTGCTGTTCCGGCTCAGACATCGGGAAGCGGCTCCCTGGACGCGGACGAGAACTGACAAGGACTGAAAGGTAGGTGAAGAGAAGGGGGAAACGGAGGAAGCGGGGGAAGCGGGGGAAGGGAAGCGGCGGAAGGCGAAGTGGCGGAGGATGCGGGGGAAGCGGGGGTGAAGGCGATCCGGCGGGGACTGAGGGAGTCGGCTGCGGACGGACGACGGGGCCGGGCACCGGGCGGTGGCGGTTCGTTGCCGTCGGCTACCGGCTCGTAGCGTATCGGCGGGCCTCCGCCCGCGCAGTGCGGCGTATGCCACACCTACCCTGACTTGCATGACGTCTGAGAATGCGCCCGGAAACCCCGATGGAACCCGGTTCGCGGGGGCGGTGGGCGCGGGCGGCCGCTGGGCCGATCTGGAGCGGCCGCCGCTGAGCGGGGCCGCGCTGCGCCGGGCCGTGGTGCGGCCCGGGGGGCTGTGGACGTCCCTGGACGTGGTCGCGGAGACCGGCTCCACCAACGCGGACCTCGTGGCGCGGGCCGCCGCCGGTGCCCCGGAGGGTGCCGTGCTGGTCGCCGAGGAGCAGACCGCGGGGCGGGGGCGGCTGGACCGCCGGTGGAGCGCGCCCGCCCGGTCCGGGCTGTTCTTCTCCGTACTGCTGCGGCCGGGCCCGGCCGTTCCGCCGGAGCGCTGGGGGTGGCTGCCGCTGCTGGCGGGGGTGGCCGCGGCGACCGGGCTGAGCCGGGCCGCCGGGGTCGACACCTCCCTCAAATGGCCCAATGACCTGCTGGTGACGGTGGACGGCGAGGAGCGCAAGGCGGGCGGGATCCTCGCCGAGCGGGCCGGGGGCGCGGGCGGCCCGGGGGAGGACGCGGTGGTCGTCGGGATCGGGGTCAACGTGACCCTGCGCGCCGCCGAACTTCCGGTCCCCGCGGCGGGGTCGCTGGCACTGGCCGGGGCGGCCGGTACCGACCGCGATCCGCTGCTGAGGGCGGTGCTGCGATCGCTGGAGCGGTGGTACGGCGACTGGCGGGCGGCCGGCGGCGACCCGATCGCGTCGAATGTGCAGGCGGCATATGCCGCGGGTTGTGCGACGCTGGGCCGTACGGTCCGCGCCGAGCTGCCCGGCGGCCGGGAGCGGACCGGCGAGGCGGTCGCCCTGGACGGCGACGGGCGGCTTGTCATCGCCCTGCCGGACGGGGAGCGGCTGGCCGTCGGCGCGGGCGACGTGGTCCATCTGCGGCCCCTGCCGCCCGGGTGAACGGGAACCGCCGCGGGGACGTGAGCCAGGGCACATCTGCCGTATCGTTGAGGCGATCGAGCGACAGATCGGCAGGGCAGTTGCGCAGGGAAAGGGCAGGAGGCGGCTGGTGACCGTCGACGACACCACTTCCGGCGCGGGCGCGTCCGACGGGTCCGGGGCCGGACCGGGAGCCGGGCGCTCCGGCGGGACCGGCGCCCCCGGCCGGGCGGGCGATCCTGGTCCGGGCCGGTCCGGCGGCTCCGCCGCGGGCGCTCCGCCGTCCGCCGCGGCCCGGTCGGGCGCCGGGGCCGTCCACCCCACCCCGCTCCATGCCGTCGACCACACCGCCGAGCCCACCGACGATCCGCTCGCCATCCGTCTCGAACAGCTCATCCTCGGCGCCGAGCGCCGCTACACGCCCTTCCAGGCGGCCCGGACCGCCGGGGTCTCCATGGAGCTGGCGTCCCGCTTCTGGCGGGCCATGGGCTTTGCCGACATCGGCCAGGCCAGGGCCCTGACCGAGGCCGACGTGCTGGCCCTGCGGCGGCTGGCGGGTCTGGTGGAGGCCGGGCTGCTGAGCGAGCCGATGGCCATCCAGGTGGCCCGCTCCACCGGCCAGACCACCGCCCGGCTCGCCGAATGGCAGATCGACTCCTTCCTGGAGGGCCTGACCGAGCCGCCCGAGCCCGGCATGACCCGGACCGAGGTCACCTACCCCCTGATCGAACTGCTCCTGCCGGAGCTCCAGGAGTTCCTCGTCTACGTCTGGCGACGGCAGCTCGCCGCCGCCACCGGACGGGTCGTCCAGGCCGCCGACGACGAGGAGATGGTGGACCGGCGGCTCGCGATCGGCTTCGCGGACCTGGTCGGCTTCACCCGGCTGACCCGCCGGCTGGAGGAGGAGGAACTCGGCGAACTCGTCGAGATCTTCGAGACCACCGCCGCCGACCTGGTCGCCGCGCACGGCGGGCGGCTCATCAAGACCCTCGGCGACGAGGTGCTCTACGCGGCCGACGACGCGGGTACGGCCTCCGAGATCGCGCTCCGGCTGATCGACGCCATGAACCAGGACGAGTCGATGCCCTCGCTCCGGGTCGGGCTCGCGTTCGGCACCGTCACGACCCGGATGGGCGACGTCTTCGGCACCACGGTCAATCTGGCGAGCCGGCTGACCTCGATAGCTCCGAAGGACACCATCCTGGTGGACGGCGCCTTCGCGCTCGACCTGATCCGGGCCGGGGACGCGCCCAAGTCCGAGACCCAGGCGGCGGAGGAGGCCGCGGCGGCGGAGAAGGAGGGCGAGCCCCCGCCGCCGTACCGCTACGCGCTCCAGCCGATGTGGCAGCGCCCGGTGCGCGGACTCGGAATCGTCGAGCCCTGGATGCTGTCGCGCCGCACCTGACGGCGCCGGGCCTGACGGCGCCGGGCCTGACGGCGCCGCACCTGACGGCGCCGGGCCCGGTGCGCCGGTGGTCCTCCGGGCCGCCGGAGGTGTCGTCCGCCCGGCGGCGGGCAGGTGCGGGACGTACTGCCGGCCCGGTCCGTGCCGCTGCCGCGCTCTCCGTGGTGTCCGTGGTGTCCGCGCTCTCCGTGGTGTCCGGTCGGCGGGCGGGGTCTTGCGGGGGCGGGCGGGGCCGCGCATATGATCCCGTGAACCGTCGTTAACCGGGTCGTGAGCGGCCCACCGGGAGGGTGTCGGATGTCCGTACCGCCGTCGGATGGCGCGCAGTCCCCGCTGGCCCCGTCGTTCCTCTCGGCGGATCCGCCGGACCCGGCCGCGCCCGCCGGGCGGACCGACGGACCGTTCGAGCAGCGGTTCGGCGAGTTCGTCGTCGTACGGACCCACGGCCATGTCGCCGAACTCGTCCTCGACCGGCCCGCGTCGATGAACGCGGTCTCCGCGGCGATGGCCCGCTCGCTCGTCGAGGCGTGCGCCGCGCTCGCGGAGGACCGGGACGTCCGGGTGACCGTACTGACCTCCTCGCACGACCGCGCGTTCTGCGTCGGCGCGGACCTCAAGGAGCGGAACGGGCAGAGCAACGCCGATCTGATGCGGCAGCGACCGCTGACCCGCGCCGCCTACACCGGGGTGCTGGAACTGCCGATGCCGGCCGTCGCCGCGGTCCGCGGCTACGCCCTCGGCGGCGGCTATGAAATCGCCCTGGCCTGCGATGTGATCGTGGCCGACGCCACCACCGTGGTCGCCCTGCCGGAGGTCTCCGTGGGGGTCGTGCCCGGCGGCGGCGGTACGCAGCTGCTGCCGCGCCGGGTCGGGGCGGCGCGCGCCGCGGAGCTGGTGTTCACCGCCCGCCGGGTGGCCGCGGACGAGGCGTTCGCGCTGGGCCTGGTGGACCGCCTCGCGGAGGGCGGCGGCGACGCCCGGACGGAGGCCCTGGCGCTGGCCGACCGGATCGCCGGGAACTCCCCGGTCGGACTGCGGGCCGCCAAGCGGGCGCTGAGGCTGGGCCAGGGGCTCGACCTGAGGACCGGTCTGGAGGTCGAGGACGCCGCCTGGCGCACGGTCGCCTTCTCCGGGGACCGGGTGGAGGGTGTCGCCGCGTTCAACGAGAAGCGGAAGCCGGAGTGGCCCGGCGAGTAGCCCCCGGACCACCGTCACGCTGGGTGATGCCGGTGTAGCCGCCGACCGGTCGAAATCAGCCATAGGTCCTTAAGCTGGGGTGATGGCTGAGGATCAGCGGCTGCGGGCCGTGGTGGCACTGGCGCAGGCGATGGCTGCCGCGCAGACTCCCCGGGAGTTCTGGCGCGCGGCGGCCCTGGGCGCCTGTGCCGCGCTGGACGGCTCCTTTGCCGCGCTGTCGGTCTGGGAACGGGAGCTGGGGCGGCTGAAGGTCCTGGTGAACGCTGGGGAGCGGGCGCCGGACGAGGACGAGTTCCCGGAGGCCGAGACCTATCCGGTCAACCGTTTCCCCGAGATCACCGAGTTCCTCCACGAACGCTGGGCGGGCGGCGGGGAGCCGGAGGCCTGGGTCGAAACGGCGGAGTCCGGCGGGGTGCCGGGCTTCGCGGCATTCCCGCTGTCCGCGGGGCCCGCGGGGGCCGCGGTGAGCGCGGGAGGTCCGGGGGCGGCCGGGAGCGCGGCCGGTGCGGGAGGCGCCGGGCTCGCGGGAGGTGCGGCAAGTGCCGGGGGTGCCGGGCCTGCGGGAAGTGTGGGGAGTCCCGGGCCTGCTGGGAGCGTCGGACCCACGGGAAGCGCGGCAACGGCGGGAGGCGCAGGGCCTGCCGGGAGTGCGGGGGACGCCCGGCCGGGCCGGGGCGGCGAGTCCGGGGGGCTTCCCCGGACAACGCCGGCGGCAGCCCCCGCGGCGGACGGGTGGGCCGAGCCCGGCCGGGACTCCGTGGTCCCCGAGTACGGCGCCGGGCATCCACCGGGCGCGGAGGGCGGTCCCGTACCCCTGCCCGCGGAGGGCCCCGGGAGCACCTTGCCGGGAGGCGGACCGGTGCCCGGGGGCGGGCGGGCCGGTGCCTCCGGCGCGGAGGACGGTCCCGTACCCCCGCCCGCCGACGGCCCCGCAAGCCCCCTGCCGGGACACGGCCCCGCGGCCGTACGCGGCTACCGCCATCCCTCCCTCCCCCTCGGCTCCTCCGGCGCGCGCGGCCGGGCGGAGGCGCTGCGGCGCAGGCGGCGCGGCTGCTGCGTGGTCGCCCCGATCGTGCTGCACGGCCGGGCCTGGGGCGAGCTGTACGTGGCCCGGCCGGTCGGCGCGCCGGTCTTCGGGCGCGACGAGGCCCACTTCGCCACTGTTCTCGCGGCCGTCGTCGCCGCGGGCATCGCCCAGACCGAACGGCTGGAGGAGGTACGGCGGCTGGCCTTCACGGACCCGCTGACCGGGCTTGCCAACCGGCGGGCGGTGGACACCCGGCTCGACGAGGCACTGGAGCGGCACCGGGCCGACGGCACGGTCGTGAGCCTGGTCGTCTGCGACCTCAACGGGCTGAAGCGGGTCAACGACACTCATGGCCATGCCGTGGGCGACCGTCTGCTGGAACGGTTCGGCTCGGTGCTGTCGCTGTGCGGGGCGATGCTGGAGGACGCGCTCGCCGCGCGGCTGGGCGGGGACGAGTTCTGTCTGGTGTGCGTCGGCCCCGAGGCCGACGAGGTGGTCCGGGCCGCCGACGAACTCTGTGTCCGCGCCGCGGAGCTGGAACTGGGGGAAGGGGTCGCCTGCGGGGTCGCCTCCACGGGGGACCCGATCGGCCGGGTCCGCACGGCCCGGCGGCTGTTCCGCCTCGCGGACGCCGCCCAGTACCGGGCGAAGGCGGCCCGTGCGGCCAAGCCGGTGGTGGCGGGACGCGACGGCGCGGTGCTGCGGCTCGCGGACGCCCCGCAGGGCCGGCACCCCCAGGAACGCCGCCGCTTCCGCGGCACGTCCCCCGCCTCCCCGGCCCCCGGCCCCCCGGCCCCCGGCGGTTCCGGGCCGTCCGGCTCCCCGGAACCTCACGGTGCCCCCGGCGGGGCCCCCGCCTCCCCGGCGCCCGGTGGCGAAACGTGCCCGCCCGGCACGTCGTAGGCCGTGCAACACGACTGGTGACATACGTCAATTCAATCCGTACGCTGCTGAATATGGATATGCATACCGTCGTGGTGGGGACGTCCGGTACCAGCTCCGCCGATGTCGTCGCCGTCGCCCGGCACGGCGCCCGCGTCGAGATCTCCCCCGAGGCCGCGGCCGCGCTCGCCGCCGCCCGCTCCGTCGTGGACGCGCTCGCCGCCAAGCCCGAGCCCGTGTACGGCGTCTCCACCGGGTTCGGCGCCCTCGCCACCCGCCATATCGGACCGGGGCTGCGCGCCGCGCTCCAGCGGAACATCGTGCGCTCGCACGCCGCCGGGATGGGCCCGCGGGTGGAGCGGGAGGTGGTCCGGGCGCTGGTGTTCCTGCGGCTGAAGACGCTCTGCTCCGGACATACCGGCGTACGGCCCGAAATCGCCCGCACCATGGCGGCCGTGCTCAACGCCGGAATCACCCCGGTCGTCCACGAGTACGGCTCCCTCGGCTGCTCCGGCGACCTCGCGCCGCTCGCCCACTGCGCCCTCGCGCTGATGGGCGAGGGGGACGCCGAAGGCCCCGACGGGCAGGTACGGCCCGCCGCCGAACTGCTCGCGGCCCACGGCATCGCCCCGGTCGAACTCCGCGAGAAGGAGGGGCTCGCACTCCTCAACGGCACCGACGGCATGCTCGGCATGCTGGTCCTGGCCCTCGACGATCTGCGGCGGCTCTACACCAGCGCCGACATCACGGCCGCGCTCAGCCTCGAAGCCCTGCTGGGCACCGAGCGGGTCCTCGCGCCCGAACTCCACGCCATCCGCCCGCACCCCGGCCAGTCCGTCGCCGCCGCCAATATGGCGGCCGTACTGAAGGGTTCCGGACTCACCGGCCACTACCAGCAGGACGAGGCCCCGCGGGTCCAGGACGCCTACTCGGTACGGTGCGCACCCCAGGTCGCGGGCGCCGGGCGGGACACCCTGGAGCATGCCCGGCTGGTCGCCGAGCGCGAACTCGCGGCCGCCGTGGACAATCCGGTGGTCCTCCCCGAGGCGGGCCGGGTGGAGTCCAACGGCAACTTCCACGGTGCGCCCGTCGCCTATGTCCTGGACTTCCTCGCCATCGCCGCCGCGGACCTCGGCTCCATCGCCGAGCGCCGCACCGACCGGCTTCTCGACAAGAACCGGAACCACGGCCTGCCGCCCTTCCTCGCCGACGACCCGGGCGTCGACTCGGGGCTGATGATCGCCCAGTACACCCAGGCCGCGCTGGTCTCGGAGCTGAAGCGGCTCGCCGTCCCGGCGTCCGTCGACTCCATCCCGTCCTCCGCGATGCAGGAGGACCATGTCTCCATGGGCTGGTCGGCGGCGCGCAAACTGCGGACCGCCGTGGCGGCGCTCGGCCGGATCGTCGCGATCGAGCTGTACACGGCGGCCCGGGCGATCGAACTGCGGGAGGGGCTGGTCCCCGCCCCCGCGTCCGCCGCGGCCGTGGCGGCCCTGCGCGGTGCCGGGGTCGCCGGTCCCGGACCGGACCGGTTCCTGGCGCCCGATCTGGCGGCGGCCGAGACCTTCGTCCGGGACGGCGGGCTGATCGCGGCCGTGGAGCCGGTCACCGGACCACTGGGCTGACCGCCGGAATTCACCGGAGCGAAGATCCCGGAACGGCGCCGGACGCGGGCCCGCCACCGGCGCGAAGACCCCGGCGAAGATTCCGGCGGAGATTCCGGCGAAGGCCCCGGGACGGCTCCCGGGGCCCGGTGGATCAGCCGGCGGCCGAATCCGCGGTGGAGCGGCCGCGCCGTACGGCATAGGTGACGAAGGCGATGCCCACCCCGAGGAAACCGGCACCACCCAGGAGGTACGGGGTGGTGTCGATGCTGCCCGTTTCGGCCAGGCGCAGTGGTGCACCCACCGCGCTCGCCGGGTCCGCGCTCGTGCTGTACGCCCGCTCGGCCGGGGGCCGTTCGCTGGTCGCGTTCGCGGACGGGACGAACCACAGCGCACAGAGCAAAGACCCGGCTGCTGCGGCGGTCACCAGTGGTCGGGGGGCAAGGGACACGGACGCGATCCTCCTTGAGGCATCGTCGAGTTGAGGGTGTGTCGAGCGGTGCGCCGATGCTAGTGAACCGCCGCCCCCGGACGAAATCGGGTCCCCCGGGGCGGTGTTGACGGTCCCGCCGCCCTCGGGAGCCCCGCCCCGGAGCGGCTTGCGGACAGCGGTCGCCCATGGTGAGGTGTCCATGACTCTCTGCTGCCACTGCCGGGTCCGGTCCCGGCGGCGGAGGGTCCGCTCCGGTTCCGGTTTCCGGCCCGGTGCCGATTCCGGTCTGTACCGTGGAAGCCGTACCCACCTCAGGTGGGCCGTCCCGGCCGGGGCGTACGGTGGCCCTCGGGGCGGCGCGCACGGCAGGGACCGTGCAGGCCGCACGGCCCCTCCGGGTCCGCGCCGGACCGATCGCGAGTGGTGTGCGCCACATCGCCGAAAAGCCGACGACAGCTGGAACCAAAACCCTCGGAATGATGTGTTCCCCGGAGTCCGGTTCATGGGGACAGGGGACAGGCGACGATGGAGATGCGTGTGATGACGGACAGCAAGCGGCGCAGGGGTCTGATGGTCGCGTCCGCTGTGCTCGGTGGTGTGATGGTCCTCTCCGCGTGCAGCGGCGACGGCGACAAGAACGGCGGCAGCAGCGACCCCGGCAAGAAGCCCCAGGCCCAGGTCGACGAGGCGGCCGCGAAGCAGGTCTCGAAGGCCCGAATAGCCATCGAGCCCAAGAACGGCACCGCGAACGCCGGCATCAACAACGCCAAGGTCACCGTCGTCGACGGCACCCTGACCGAGGTCAAGATGGTCACCTCGGAGGGGAAGCCGGTCGAGGGCGCCATCGCGGGCGACGGGAAGAGCTGGGCCCCCGCCAAGCCGCTCAAGCGCTCCACCACGTACAAGGTCACCGCTTCCGCCAAGGACGACAAGGGCCTGGTCGCCTTCGAGAACGGCTCCTTCACCACCGTCTCGCCGGGCAACAGCTTCATCGGCCGGTTCACGCCGGAGGACGGGCAGACCGTCGGCGTCGGCATGCCGGTGTCGATCAACTTCGACAAGCCGGTCAAGAACCGGAAGGCCGTCCAGGCCGGGATCACGGTCACCTCCACCAGCGGCCAGGAGATCGTCGGCCACTGGTTCCACTCGCAGCGCCTCGACTTCCGCCCCGAGCAGTACTGGCAGGAAGGCACCACCGTCACCCTGAAGCTGGCCCTCGACGGCGTCGAGGGCGCGCCGGGCGTCTTCGGTGTCCAGCAGAAGACCGTCACCTTCAAGATCGGCCGCAATCAGGTCTCCACGGTCGACGCCAGCGCCAAGACGATGGTCGTGACCCGGGGCGGCAAGACCATCCGGACCATCCCGATCTCCGCGGGCGCCCCCGCCACCCCGACCTACAACGGCCAGATGGTGATCTCCGAGAAGTTCAAGGAGACCCGGATGAACGGCGCCACCGTCGGCTTCACGGACGACGACGGCCAGGGCGAGTACGACATCAAGGACGTGCCGCACGCCATGCGGCTCTCCACCTCGGGCACCTTCCTCCACGGCAACTACTGGGGCGCCGACTCCATCTTCGGCAAGCAGAACACCAGCCACGGCTGCGTCGGCCTCAACGACACGAAGGGCGCCGGCGACCCCAACCAGCCCGGCGCCTGGTTCTACAACGCTTCGATGATCGGTGACGTCGTCATCGTGAAGAACTCCAAGGACAAGACGATCAAGCCGGACAACGGTCTGAACGGCTGGAACATGGACTGGACGGCCTGGAAGGCCGGCTCGGCGGCCTGATCCGGGCCGACGGCCCCGTACGCGGCAGGCAGGCACGGCAGGTACGGCCCCGTACGGCAGGCAGATACGCCATGTACGGCCCCGTACGGCAGGTACGGCAGGTACGGCAGGTACGGCGCGGCGAAGAAGGGAGGCGGCACCCCACCCGGGGTGCCGCCTCCCGCCGTACTGCCGTGATTCCGGGGCCGGGCCCGGGGCTCAGCAGCCCGGGTCGTCCGTCCACGGCAGCCTCGGCCGGTACGGCGAACCGATCCGGTACTCCCCGGCCTTCCGCACGGTCAGCCGGGTGAACTCCCCGTCCGCCGCCAGACACGCCCCCGGCGCCCGCAGCCACGGCGAGTGCGCCACCCGGACCGTGACCGAACCGGCCGCGGGCATCCGCACCACCAGCTCCGCCCGGTCCTGCCGGACCACCTGAGCGGGCGCGGAGACCAGCGGCACCGCGTCCCGGACCCGGTAGACCGACCAGTGGGCGTCCCGCCACACCCGCTCCAGATACTCCGGCCCGCGGCGCACCAGCGCGGCCTCCTCCTCGGCGGGCCCGTCCGGACGCCCGTGGTGCAGGACGACGAAGCCGACCGCCCAGCGGTCCAGCCAGGCCCGGTACGTCCGCTCGTCCAGCGAACCGTCGTAGAAGAGCCGTCCCCGCTCCACATCCAGCTGCCGGTTCCAGCCGCGGGCCATATTGATGTGCGGGGCGAGCACGGTGGCCTCGCGGTGGTTACGGGCCGGGACCACCTCCACCCGGGTACGGTCGGCGCCCAGCAGCTCCAGCTGCCGCAGCAGCCCGTCGGTCTCCTTCGCCCAGGCCGGGACCTTGTTGGAGACCACCAGGTCGTCCTCGGTCTTGTCGATCAGCCAGTTGGTGTTCAGCGCCACCGCCACCGCCAGTACCAGCGGCGGCAGGACCACCGCGGGCGCCCGCCGCCGCGCGGCCGCCGCCAGGGCCGCCAGACCGCCCGCCGCGGTCACCGACGCGATCAGCGCCGCCAGCAGCACCGGCGGCCCCGCCAGCCCCACCAGCCGCTCCACATTCCGGCCGATCGGCGAGGGGGTGAAGTAGGTCAGTACGGTGCCGAGGGCGTAGATCCCGGCGCCCCAGCGCACCAGCCGCCACTCCCGGTCCCGCGGCGCCGCCAGCACGACCACCGCCGACATCCACAGCGGCATCCAGAGCTTGTTGGTCTGCATGGGCATCTCCCCGTCGAAGGGGAACAGCACCGTCGTGACCCCGACCACCAGGGCCGGGGGCACCAGCAGTGCCGCCGCCGGGCGCCAGTGGCGCTCCAGCAGATACGCGGCGCCCGCGACCACCAGGAAGAGCCCGGCCACCGGGCTCGCCGCGGTCGCCAGCGCCGCCGCCGGGGCGGCGAGCCGGGCCCGCCGTGCCCACAGCAGGGCGACCAGACCGATCGCGACACCCAGCGCGAACGTCGTCCGCCCGGAGGCGATGTTCGCCCAGAGCGCCCCCGCGCCCAGCAGCGAAGGCCAGAGCGGATGGCGCACCCCGCTCCGTACGAAGATCAGCGACAGCACCCAGGTCGCGCCGAGCCCGGCGAGCACCGACACCGCCCGGGTGCCCAGCAGCGCCATCAGCGGCGGGGCGAGCAGGCTGTAGTTCGCGGTGTGGGTGCCGCCGTACCAGGAGAGGTTGTACGCGGCCGAGGGGTGCGCCTCGGCGAAACCGGTCCAGGCCAGCTGGGCCGCGAGATCGCCGCCGCCGGTCGCCAGCCACCCCGCCCACAGCACATAGAACGGCACGGCGGCGGCCGTGACGGCGAGCGGCACCCGCGGAACGGACCACCGCCGCCTGCCGGCGGCCGGGCGCCCGTCACCGCCGGTGCCCGTCCCGGTCCCGGTGTCGGTGTCGTTCGTTATGAGCGCGTCGGCGGCCGTGGTCGGGTCGGCCGCCCGCTGCTGTTCGCTGATCCCCACGCGTACGACCCTAACCGGGTCCCGGGGGTCAGCCCGCCGGGCGCCCGGCCCGCAGCTCCAGCCGCTCCCCGCCGAAGCCGTCGCGGAACCTGCGGTCGTGGGAGACCGCGACCACCGCGCCCGGGTACCGGCCCAGCGCCTCCTCCAGCTCCTCGACCAGGCTCAGCGCCACATGGTTCGTCGGCTCGTCCAGGACCAGCAGATCGGCCGGGAACACCACCAGCCGGGCCAGCGCCAGCCGCCGCTGCTGCCCGACCGAGAGCGCGCCGACCGGCACCGTCAGATCCCCGGATCGGAAGAGACCGAGCCCCAGCAGCTCGTCCGCGTACTCGTCCGGATGGCCGGGGCGGCCCGCGGCGTACGCGGCGAGCAGCGGTTTCTCCCCGGGGCCCGGCGGCAACTCCTGCGGCAGATACCCGACCCGTACCCCGCCGGGCCGGTGCACGGCACCGGCATCCGGCCGCAGCTCCCCGGCGAGGACCCGGAGCAGGGTCGTCTTCCCGGCCCCGTTCGGCCCGGTGACCAGCAGCCGGCTCCCGGCCGCTACCCGGAGCGCGCCGATCCGCAGCCGGTCGCCGACCACGACGCCCGCCAGCTCGGCGACCACGGCGGGCACCGTGTCCCCTGCCGGGGGCGCCGCCGGGTTCGCGGGGGCCGTGCCCGCGGCCGCCGTGCCCGCCGGGGCCGCGCCCGTCGCGTCGGTGCCTGTCGCGTCGGTGCCCGGTGCCGAGGTCGTCATCGCCGCCCGGAACCGCAGCGGCTCCGGCGGGGCCGGGACCGGTTCGCGGCGGAGCCGCTCCAGCCGCTGCCGGGCCGCCCGCACCTGCCCCGACAGCTTCGCCTCGTGCGACCGGCGGTGCTTGCCGAAGCCCTGGCCCGGGTCCCGCCCGGTCGTCGCCAGCCGCCGCCCGGCGGCCGCCACCTGCTCCTCCGTACGCGCCAGCTCGCCGAGGTACTCCTCGTACTCCTGCTCCCAGCGCCGCCGCGCCGCGGCCTTCGCCGTGCGGTAGCCCGCCCAGCCGTCCCCGTAGCGGCGCACCGACCGGGTGTCCCGGTCGACCTCCAGCACCGTGGTGGCGACCCCTTCGAGGAACGCCCGGTCATGGGTGACCGCGACCACCGTGCCGCGGTGCGCCCGCAGCCGGTCCTCCAGCCACTCCACCGCGCGCCGGTCGAGATGGTTCGTCGGCTCGTCGAGCAGCAGCAGCTCCGGACCGGCGGCGAGGACGCAGGCCAGCGCGAGCCGGGCCCGCTCCCCGCCGGAGAGCGTGCCCAGCGTCCGGTCCCGGCCGAGGGAACCGACCCCGAGCCCGTGCAGCGCGGCGTCGACCCGGGCGTCCGCCTCGTAGCCGCCGCGCTCCTCGAAGGCGGTGAGCAGCTCCCCGTAGGCGGCCAGCTCCGCCTCGCCGGGCTCGGCGCCGAGCCGCTCCCCGGCCTCGCCGAGCCGCCGCTCCAGCTCCCGCAGCCCGGCGAGGGCCGCGTCGACGGTGTCCTGGACGGTGTGCCCGGGGCCCAGACCGGGGAAGGTGCGGTCCAGCGTCTGGGCGAGATGCCCGGTGCCGCCGGGCGCCAGGGCGATGATCTCCCCGGTGTCGGGGGCCTCGTCGCCCGCGATCAGCCGGAGCAGGGTGGATTTGCCCGAGCCGTTCTCACCGATGACGGCGGCCCGTTCGCCGGGGCGGACGGTGAAGGACACCTGGTCCAGGACGGGCCGGGTGCCGTAGGCCTTGGCGATGTCCCGGACGGTGAGCTGGGCCCGCCCGGAGGTCATGGAGCCGGAGCCGGAATCCGGACCGGAACCGGAACCCGGACCGGACGGCTCGGAGGGCGCGGGCAGGGTGGATGAGGCGCGTTCGCGCATGGTTCTTTCCCTGAAATGTGGAAGGGAGCGCGGCGGAGGGAGAGAGGGATCAGCCGCG
Organism: Streptomyces sp. NPDC003691; assembly: GCF_053981115.1. Lineage (NCBI taxonomy): Bacteria > Bacillati > Actinomycetota > Actinomycetes > Kitasatosporales > Streptomycetaceae > Streptomyces > Streptomyces sp. NPDC003691. The sequence continues at coordinate 76,564 of NZ_JBSFNQ010000006.1, forward strand.
GGAGGGCAGGCGGAAGCGGAACGCCGGCGGAGCGGTCAGTCGCTCGACGCGGCGGCGTCCGTGCCCTCGATCAGAGAAAGAAGTAGTGCTTATGCGATCCCATGCGTCCACGGTAACGGGGGCCGGGCGGACCCGTCGAACGGTTTCCACCCGGCCCCGGCCGGTGCCGCAGGAGGCAGGAGACGGACTACCGGCCCAGATACGCCTGGTGCACGGTGATCACGCTCAGGTTCCCCTGCCGGTCGGTGACCCGGCCGCGCAGGGCCAGTCCCTTCCCCTTCGCCGGGTTGGCGATGGTGACCTTGCCCTGCTTCACGGGGACCTTCCGCCAGGTCTTTCCGCCGTCGTACGACACCTGGACGGCCAGCGCCTTGAGATTGCCTCCGGCGCCGCTGCCCTCCACCGTTACCGGGAAGGTCTGGAACCGGCCCGCCGGAGCGGTGGAGTCCAGGGCCACGGCGGGGGCGAACCGGACCACCGAGAGCGGCAGCCGGGCCCCGGACGGCGCATGCGCGGCGTCGAAGGTCCACCGGCCCTCGACCCGGGTCGCGACCCGGGTGATCCCGGCCGGGCGGGTGACGGTGCTGGCCAGGGTGTATCTCCCCGGAACGGCCGGCATGGTCAGCGCTTCGTCGGAGATCAGGTCGTCCGCCTTCTCGTCGACCGGCTTCCCGTCCCGGTGGAGGGTGGTCCGGGCCGTCGTGTACGGGGCGTCGCCGATATGGCCCCCGCCGTCGGTGTAGAACGGCAGCATTCCCCAGAGCGACTCACCGTCCCGGTAGACCCCCAGGTCGCGGATGATCCGCGGACCGTGGACCCCCGTATTCAGAGCGAAGCGGTACGCCTTCCCGGGGTGGATCGGCTCGTGCCGGGACGTGACGTGGTAGCTCTCGGGCTCTGCCGCGTTCCCCGCACCGAGCTGCTCGTGGACGAACGACCAGCGGACCGGATCGCTCCCGGCGACCTGGAACGAGTACCGGGACGGCGTGTTCCGGGTGGTGCCGAGACCGTTTCCGTAATCGCCCGGCAGTTCGCTGACCACGATGGCCATCGAGGTCTTCCCCGGTGCCGAGGCGCCGAGGCCCAGCGTCACCGGTGAGAATTCTCCCGGCCTGAAGTGCCTGGTCAGGGGTGCGAATCGGGCCGGGGAGCGGTAGTGGGCGACGGCCAGGTCCCCGGCACCGCCCTGCCACATGCCCATCCAGCCCTGCCACGGCCGGTCACCCGGAGCCGCCGCCGGTCCGGCATGCGCCGTACGGAGGTCTGCCGGGCTTTCCGTCCGGAACGCCATGCTGTAGCCGGACGGTTCCAGGCCCCAGGCGGTGATCGCGCCGTTCGGCTTCGCCCGCGGGTCCGGCACGGTGATCCGGCTGGCCCGGGCCTTCCGGGCGTCGAGGACGACGGTCCGGTCCCGGTCCATCTCCAGACGGGGGTAGAGCACCTGGTCGATGCCCTTGGTCTCGTCGCCGCCGACGCTGGTGTAGTGGTCCAGGAAGTAGCGGCCCTTGGGGAGCCGCAGGGTCGCGGTGCCCGAGGACCAGTCGGCCTCGAAGGTCTGGTAGGCGGCGGCCCCGGTCAGACCGGCGATGCCGACAAAGGCGTACGGGTCGGGCTTTCCGTCCCGGGCGAGGGCCCTGACCGTGAGGGAGTACGACTCGGCCTCCCGGTCGACGACGACGGGGGTACGGGCGAGGCCCGTGCCCCCGGCAGACGCGGTGACCACCGCGGTGTAACCACCGTCGCCGCCCGCCGCGATCCGGGTGTCCGCGGTGATGTCGACGCCGGCGGTGCCGCCCGCGGGGACGGTGATCCGGGGCGCGCCGAGGGTGAAGAAACCGTCCGGCGCGGGGGTGCCGCCGGGGCCGGTGGCGCCGGTCAGGGCGAGATCGAGGGTGATGTCCTCGGCTCCCGCGTTGCGGTAGGTCAGCTTCCGGACGGCCGGGGTGTCGTCGTCGTGCGGCCAGGGCTGGGTGCCGAGGGACAGCGATCCGGTCTCGGCGAATACGCTCCCCGTCACCGCCCGGTCGACCGCGATCCGCCCGGCGCCCTGGACGTACGGGCTGCCGGTACCTGGCTTCGCCGAACTCATCAGCGCGGCCTTCAGACGGGCTCCGGTCCAGTCGGGGTGCTGCTGCTTGAGCAGGGCGGCCGCGCCCGCGGCGTGCGGAGTCGCCATCGACGTACCGCTCAGCCCCAGGTATCCGGGCGGGTTCTGGCCCGGGACACCGGCCGCCGCCGCGGCGGTGACGCCGACGCCCGGCGCGGTGACATCGGGTTTGATGCCCTGGTCGCCGAGCCGTGGTCCGCGTGCCGAGAAGTCCGCGACGGTGTCGTTGTCGTCGACCGCGCCGACGGTCAGGGCGGCTTCGGCGCTGCCGGGGGAGTCGACCGACCGCTCGTCGGGCCCGTAGTTGCCCGCGGCGACGGCGAAGAGGATCCCCTTCTGTTCGGAGAGCCGGTTGATCAGGGTCTCGGTGGGGCCGGTACCGGGCCGGTCGGGGCCGCCGAGGCTCATATTGACGATGTCGGCGCCCTGCGCGGCGGCCCATTCGATGCCCGCGAGGATGCCGGACTGGAAGCCCCACCCGTAGTCGTTCAGGACCTTGCCGTTGAGAAGGGCGGCGCCCGGGGCGACGCCCTTGAAACGGGGGTCCTTGGCGCCGGTGCCCGCGGCGGTCGACGCGACGTGCGTACCGTGGCCGTGGCGGTCCCCGGTGCCGCCTGGCATGCCGGTGAAGTCCGCGGCGGCGCGTACCTTGCCCGCGAGGTCGGGGTGGGTGTCGTCGATTCCGGTGTCGAGGACGGCGATGGTGACGCCGGTGCCGTCGTACGAGCGGTCCCAGGCGGCCGGGGCGCCGATCTGCCGGGTGGTTCCGTCGAGGGCGGCCCGGGTGACTCCGTCCAGCCAGATCTTCGCCACACCCGTGGTGGCGGCGGTGGCCCGGGCGCCGTCGCCGGGTCCTGCGGTGAGGGCCCGCCAGAGGGCGCCGGGGTCCGCCGGGGAAGCGGTGAGCGCCTCCGCGTTCAGGGACGGCAGGCTGCGGCCCGCGGTACCGGCCGCCCGGACGCCCTTCCGCGCGGCACCGGCCGCGGATCCGCCGTAGACGACGATCACCCGGAGCCCGTCGCGGTACGCCTTGCGGGCTTCGGGGCGGCCCAGCCCGGTGACGTCGAAGAGGTCCCGGTCCAGCTTTCCGGCGGAGATCAGCCGCTCCGCGTCGAGCGGGACGACGAAGGTGCGCCCCGCGTGCCGCCCGACGCGGACCGGTATCCGCTCGCGCCCCTTCGCCGGGTCCACCCGCAGCACCCGGTCCGCGGCGCCGAGAAGCACCCGGTCTCCGGTGAGCAGGGTGACGGTGTGCAGACCGGCGGTGGGCGGGGTCTGCCCGGCGGCACCCTTCGCGGTGCCCGGTGCCGGGGGCGTTCCGGTGGCGCCGGGGGGTGCGCCGGCAGCGGGCGAGGCGCCCGCCGCCGGTGCGGCCGTACCGGCGACAAGCGCCAGTGCCAGGGCACCGGCGGTGCCCAGGGTCCGTCTCCGGCGCACGCCGCGCCGTCTGTCCCGGTGCCCGTCTCGGTATCCGGCTCCGCATGCGCTGTTGCGACTGCTCATCACACTCCCGGGGGGATGGAGGGTCCGTACGGCGGGGCGCGGCCCGGGGACGGCTCCTCCCCGGGACCGACAACTCCGCTGCTTCTGAGGGGAGTTCAGCAGAAAAGCCGGTGATGGAAGGGGGAACGGGGTCATCACCGCGTCATGACTTCCGGGGTCGGGGCCGTGTACCGGCCCCGGGACGGCGGGTCCGTCGGGACGGAACGGCGGACCCGGGCCGCCCCGCCCCGGACGGCGGCACGGTGCCGCGGCCGGGGCCGTGGTGTCTCCGGACCCGGCCCCGGCCGTATGCCGGCCCGGGCCCGGGCCCGCTCCGGACTACCGGCCCAGATACGCCTGGTGGACCGTGATCACGCTCAGGTTCCCCTGCCGGTCGGTGACCCGGCCGCGCAGGGCCAGGCCCTTCCCCTTCGCCGGGTTGGCGATGGTGACCTTGCCCTGCTTCACGGGGACCTTCCGCCAGGTCTTTCCGTCGTCGTACGAGACGGAGACCCCCAGCGACCGCAGATTGCCGTCCGCCGCGGCCCCTTCGACGGCCACCGGGAAGGTCTGCTTCCGGCCCGCCGGAGCCGTGGAGTCCAGGGCCACGGCCGGGGCGAACCGGACCGTGGAGACCGGCAGCGGGGTCTCCCCCTCCGTACGGGCCGTGGTGAAGGTCCAGCTCCCGGTGATCCGGGCACCGGCCCGGGCGATCGCCGCCGGACGGCTGACGACGGTCGTCAGGGTGTACGTCCCGGCCGCGGCCGGGACGGTCAGCGGCTCGTCCGAGTTGAGGTCGTCGGCCTTCTCGTCGACGATGCGCGCCCCCTGACGGAGCGTGGTCCGCGCGCTCGCGTATCGCGAGTCGCCGATATGCCCGCTGCCGTCGGTGAAGAACGGCATCCTGCCGTAGACCGCGTCACCGTCCCGGTAGACGCCCTGCCAGCCCTGCGGACGGGGCCCGTGGACGGCGGTGTTGAAGTCGATCCGGTACGCCGTCGGGCCCGGGGCGTAACTCCGGTCGGGGGCGTAGAAGTACGTCTCGCCCCCCGGATCACCGGGCTTCGCCAGCTGGTCGTAGTTGAAGCCCCAGGCGGTACCGGCGTTCCCGGCCAGCCGGACCTCGTAGCGGCCGGGTACCTTCCGCTCCACCCACACTCCGGTGGCCTGGCCCGTCGGCATCGCGCCGACCGCGGAGACCTTGCCGGTCCGGCCCGGGGCGGAGGCGCCGAGGCCCACCGAGACCCGGGCGAAGTCGCCCGGCCGGTACTCCTTGGTCAGACCGTCGGCGAACCGGGAGGACTGTGCATAGTGCACGGTGCGGTAGTCGGAGACGGTGCCGCCCCGGGTTTCCTGCCAGAAGCCGATCCAGCCCTGCCACGGCCGGTCGCCGTCGGGCGAGGGCGGCCCGGCGTGCGCGGTGCGGAGCCCGGAGGGGGAGCCGGTGAGGTATTTGGCGGCGTACCCGTACGGCTCCAGACCCCAGTGGAAGGCGGCGGCGACCGGCTGCCCCGCGGCCCCGGGCACGGTGATCCGGGTCGGCCGCGCCGTACGGGCGTCGAGCACGATCGCGGTGTCCCCCGCGACCTCCAGATTGGGGTAGAGCACCTGGTCGGCGCCCTTGCGCTCGTCGCCGTCGACCGTGGTGAAGTGGTCGACGGCATAGCGCCCCTCGGGCAGCCGCAGGGTCGTGCTGCCGGTGGACCAGTCGCCCTCGAAGGTCTGCCCCCGCGCGGGCCCGGTGAGGGCGTGGACGGCGACGACGGCGTACGGGTCGGGCGCGCCGTCGCGGGCGATCGTCCGGATGGTGACGGAGTGCGCCGGGCCCTCCACGGTGACGGCGACGGGGGTACGGATCCCCAGCTCCCCGGCCGTGGCGGTGACCGTCGCGGCGTATCCGCCCTCACCGGCCCCCGCGCCCCGGGTGTCGGCGGTGACGTCCACGGCGGCGGTGCCGCCCGCCGGGACCGTGATCCGGGGCGCGCCCAGGGAGAAGAGACCGGCGGGCGCGGTGGCGCCGCCGGGGCCGGTGGCGCCGGTGACGGCCAGGTCGAGGGTGATGTCCGCGGGGCCGGAGTTGCGGTAGGTCAGCTTCCGGGAGGCGGGGGCCGTGGCGGGGGCGTCGCCGGACCGCGGCAGGGCGCCGAGCGACAGCGACCCGGTCTCGGCGAACACGCTCTGTCCGACGGCCCGGTCGACCGCGATCCGTCCGGCGCCCTGGATGTACGGGCTGCCGGTGCCGGGCTTCGCCGAGCCCATCAGCGCGGCCTTCAGGCGGGCCCCGGTCCAGTCGGGGTGCTGCTGTTTGAGCAGGGCGGCCGCGCCCGCGGCGTGCGGGGCCGCCATCGACGTACCTTCCTGGGTGATATAGCCGGGCGGGTTCTGCGGTTCGGCGCCGGTGGCGGCCGCCGCGGTGACGCCGACGCCCGGCGCGGTGACATCGGGCTTGATGCCCTGGTCGCCGAGCCGCGGTCCGCGCGCCGAGAAATCGGCGATCGTGTCGTTGTCGTCGACCGCGCCGACGGTCAGGGCGGCTTCGGCGCTGCCGGGGGAGTCGACCGTGGCCTCACCGGGCCCGGTATTGCCCGCGGCGACGGCGAAGAGGATCCCCTTCTGCTCGGAGAGCCGGTTGATCAGCGCCTCCAGCGGGCCCGTACCGGCCCGGTCCTGGTTGCCGAGGCTCATATTGACGATGTCGGCGCCCTGGGCGGCGGCCCATTCGATGCCCGCCATGGTGACCGAGTCGTAGCCCTTGCCCCAGTCGTTGAGGACCTTGCCGTTGAGGAGGGCGGCCCCCGGGGCGACCCCCTGGTAGCGGGGGTCCTTGGCGCCGGTGCCCGCGGCGATGGACGCGACGTGCGTGCCGTGGCCGACGATGTCCCGGGTGTCGGGCGCCCCGGTGAAGTTGGCGGCGGCGCGGACCCGGCCCGCGAGGTCGGGGTGGGTGTCGTCGATGCCGGTGTCCAGGACGGCGATGGTGACGCCGGTGCCGTCGTACGAGCGGTTCCAGGCGGCCGGGGCGCCGATCTGCCTGGTCGTCCGGTCCAGACTGGCCTTCACGACTCCGTCCAGCCAGATCTTCGCCACGCCCGCGGTGGCGGCAGTGGCCCGGGCACCGTCGCCCGGTCCGGCGGTGAGGGCCCGCCAGAGGGCCCCCGGGTCCGCCGGGGAAGCCGTGAGTGCCTCCGCGTTCAGGGTCGGCAGGCTCCGCCGTACCGCCGTGCCCTCCGCACCCCGTACGCCGGCCTTCGCGGCCGCGGCCGACGGACCGGCGTAGGTGACGATCACCTTGAGGCCGTCGCGGTACGCGGCGAGGGCCTCCGGCCGGCTCAGCGCGGTGATGTCGAAGAGGTCCCGGTCCAGCTTTCCGGCGGTGATCAGCCGCTCGGCGTCCAGCGGTACGGCATGGGTACGGTCCCCGCGCCGGACGACCCGCACGGGTATATGCCCGCGCCCCTCGGCCCGTTCGACACCGAGGACCTCGCCCCGGCCGTCGATCCGGACCCGGTCGCCGGTCAGCAGGGTGACGGTGCGGACGGAACGGTCGGCCGCCCCGGCAGCCGGTTCCTGCCCGGCTGCGGGCAGTGCTGCGGGCAGTGCGGCGGGTGGTACGGCGGGTGGTGTCGGGACGGCGGGTGCCGGACCCGCCGTCCCCAGGGTGAGGGCCGCGGCGGCCAGGGCCGCCGTCGTACCGAAGGCCCGTCTTCTCCGGCTGCTTTCCGGGCCGTCCGGCTGTCGCTGAATATGCACATCGTCCCCTGCGGCAAAAGGAATTCGGATGGGACCGCCGGATTTCCCGTGGGGTGGAAACACCGGCCTGCGGGGGACGTTAGGTGATCGAATCAGGGGCGGGACATACCCCGTAACGCATTCGTGATCATGGGCGGGGCGGACCCGGGACGGCCGCCGGGCAGCGCCAACCCGCCGGAGCCCCAGGGCTGTTCGGGGCTCCGGCGGGTCGTGGCGCCGGTCGTCGGTGCGGGCCGTTCAGAGGAGTTCGGTCACTTCCCCAGATAGGCGTTCAGAATGCGTACCGACGCCTTGTTGCCCTTCTTGTCGGTGAGGGACGCCCGGAGCGCGATGCCCTTGCCCTTGGCCGGGTTCTTCACCGTGATCTTCCCGTTCTTCACGGTGACCTTCTGCCACTTCTTACCGGAGTCGTACGACACCGACACGCTCAGCGACTTCAGGTTCTTTCCGGCGGCCGGGCCCTGGACGGTGACCGGGAAGGTCTGCGTCCGGCCGGCCGGGGCGGTGGAGTCGAGCGCGACGGCCGGGGTGAACCGGACCGCGGACAGCGGCAGGATCTCGTACTCGCCGGTGGGCCGGGCCGAGGTGAAGGTCCAGGAGCCGTCGACCCTGGTCCCCACCTTGCTCACCCCGGGCGACCGGGTCGCGGTCGCCTTGAGCGTGTACTCCGCGCGCTGCGCCGGCAGGTTCTCCACCTCGATGCCGAACGGCACCTGCTCGTACCGGCCGATCAGCTGCGAGCCGCGGTGGAACGTGGTCAGGGCCGAGGTGTGCGCCGCTTCGTAGGCGGCGTTGCCGTAACCGTCGGAGAACAGCGGCAGATAGGTCCGGAACGTGTCCCCCACCCGGGCCATGCCGTCGTAGTCGTCCCGCACCGAGGGCCCGTGGGCCGCAGTGTTGAAGTCGATCCGGTACGTCTTGCCCGCCTTGAACGTGCGGGGGTCGGACATATGTGCCGTTTCGGCGGCATCATCGGAGCCCGGAGCGGGCAGCTGGTCGAACTCCTGCCTCCAGCGGGTGCCCTGTCCGGCGGTCACAAAGGCGGTCCGACGGGTCTGCGCGGACTGGGTGGCGTAGGCGCCGACGCCCCAGAAATCCGGATGGGCAGGGTAGCCGAAGCTGATGAAGGCGCCGCCTTTCCCGGGGACGGAGGCGCCCAGTCCGGCGTTGACCTTGGCGAAGTCGGTCGCGCGGTAGTGCTTGGTGAAGCCGGTCGGGATGCGGTCGGCCTTGGCGTAGTGGACGGTGTTGTACTCCGTCCCGGCCCGGTTCCAGCTGCCGTGCAGGCTGTACGCCAGACCGCCGCCGCCGGTGACGGCGGGGCCGATATGGGCGGTCCGCAGCTTCTTGAAGTCCTCCAACATGACCAGGCCGCCGGCCATGTCGCCGTTCCTGGTCACCAGGTACTGGAGGGTGCCGCTGACCGGCCGCGTCTTCGCGTCGGGCACGGTGATGCCGAGCGGTTTGGTCTTCCGCGCGTCGAGGACGGCGGTGGTCTTCCCGGTCAGCTCCAGCTGCGGCTGGACCATCACGTCCAGCGGGTCGTTCAGGGTGCCGCGGGACATCCCGCTGAGCGTGTAGCTGCCCTTGGGCAGCCGCACGGTCCGCTCCCCCGCGGAGAGGTCGAGCGGGAGGTACAGGTTGTCCACCGCGCCGCCGAGGCCGACCAGGGTGGCCGAGGCGTTCGGGTCGGCCGCGCCGTCCCGGCCGAGCGCCTTGACGGTGATCTCGTACGACTCCGGCTCACGGTGCACGGCGGCGGCGGTGCGGATCACCGTGCCGTCGGTGCCGGTGGCCACCACGGTGGCCTGGTAGGTGCCGTCGGCGGTGCCGGGCACCCGGATGTCGGAGGTCACGTCGACGGCGGCGGTGCCGCCCGCGGGAACGGTGATCCGCCGGGAGCCGAGGGTGAAGAGGCCGTCGGGGGCGGCCGCGCCGCCCGGCCCCTTCGCCTCGGTCAGCGCGAGGTCGAAGGAGACGTCGGCCGTCCCGGTGTTGCGGTACGTCAGCCGCTCGGTGGCGGGCGCCGCGTCGTCGTGGGGCCACTGATGGGTGCCGAGCGCCAGCGACGCGGGCTCCGCGACGACGGACCCGGCCACCGCCCGGTCGACGGCTATCCGGCCGGTGCCCTGGGTGAAGACGTCGTACGGTCCCGGCTTCGCCGAACCCGCCAGGGCCGCCTTGATACGGGCCCCGGTCCAGTCCGGGTTCCGCTGCTTGAGCAGCGCCGCCGCGCCCGCCGCGTGCGGGGCCGCCATGGATGTGCCGGCCATGTCCGTGTAGCCGGGCGGGTTCTGCGGCCCGGTGCCGGCGGCCGCGGCCGCCGTAACGGCCACCCCGGGTGCCGTGACGTCCGGCTTGATGCCGCCGTCGCCGAACCGCGGGCCGCGGCTGGAGAAGTCGGCGATCACGTCGTTGCCGTCGACGGCGCCGACGGTCAGCGCGCCCGTCGCGGTGCCCGGGCTGCCGAGCGAGGAGCTGCCCGGACCCGAGTTGCCCGCCGAGATCGCGAAGAGCACGCCCTTCTCCGCGGCGTACTTGTCGACCAGCGCCTCCACCGGGTCGGTGCCGGGGCTGTCGTCCCCGCCGAGGCTCATATTGACGACATCGGCGCCCTGGGCCACCGCCCAGTCGATCCCCGCCATCACACCGGACCAGGTGCCGCCGCCCCAGTCGTCGAGGACCTTGCCGTTGATCAGTGTCGCCCCGGGGGCCACGCCCTTGTGGGTCCCACCCGACTTGGCCCCCGTACCGGCCGCGGTCGACGCCACATGGGTGCCGTGGCCGTTGCGGTCCTTGGCATCCCCCTCGGGGGTGAAGTTCTGCTCGGCGGCGACCTTGCCCGCGAGGTCGGGGTGGCTGTCGTCGATACCGGTGTCCAGCACCGCGATCTTGACCCCGGTGCCGTCGTACCGGGATTCCCAGGCGGCGGGCGCTCCGATCTGCTTGGTCGTCCGGTCCAGACGGGCCTTCACGACCCCGTCCAGCCAGACCTTCCGGACACCGGCGGTGGCGACGGCCCGGCCGTCCGCCGCGGTGTCGGTGAGCGCCGCCCAGAGCGCGTTCGCCCGCCCGGGCGCCGCGGTGAGCGCCTCCGCGCCCGCCCCGGACAGGGCCTTGCGGGCCTTCGTACCGCCCGAGGCCCGGACCGCGGCCTTCGCCTTCGCGGCGGAGGAACCCCCGTACGAAACGATGACCTTCACCCCGCCGCGATAGGCCCGGCGGCTCTCGGGCGTGCTCAGCGCGGTGATGTCGAACAGCTTCCGGTCGACCTTCCCGGCGGCGATCAGCCGCTGGGCGTCGTGCGGCACGACATAGGTGCTCCGCCCCACGCGCAGCGACTCGAAGGCGATCCCTTCCCGCCCCTTCGCCCGCTGGACCCCCATGACCTGCCCGCCGGGCCCGACGAGCACACGGTCCCCGGTGACAAGGGTGACGGTTTGCGAGCCCCCGCCCTTGGGACCGCCCTCGGCCGCCCCCTGGCCCCCCGCTGCCCCACCCGGCGGAGCGGCCCCCGCTCCCACGGTCAGTGCCATGCCCGCGGTAACGGCCACGGCAATGCTCAATGATCTTCCGACGCGACTGCGCATACAGCCCCCTGAAGACGTTGGAACACCCGCGCTTGCGGGTGTTCCGGGGGAGTATGGCTACGGGTGTTGTTATCACTCAATGAAGTGACGGCGGTTGCCTATGATTCGGACAGATTCCCGATTCATTTCCCTGACGGTAAATCAAGTCGCATACATGACAGGGGAATTGGGGTCACTCGAAGGCGACCGACGGCGCCGTCGAGGCCCCGCCGGGGCGGGCGGACGAACACCGTCCCCGGCCGCGCGCAGCAGCGGGTCAAGGCAGCCGCGGCCCCAGGGACGGCGGTCGGCGCAGAAGTACCGGCGCAGGTGGAAGTCCGGATCGGGATCGCCAGTCTCGCCCCGGTGGTCCGGAGCGTGCCTGGCCGGGACCCGGCCGGGCCGGCCTCTCCGGTGCGGAGTCGTCACTCTCCGGACGCCCCGGCGACCCGACCGGGCAGCTCACGCCCGTGCTTACCGGCCTGTACCTATGTGACCCATGATGAGAACCATGGGCCGGCGACGTGCGGCGATCTACTGCCGGATCAGCCGGGACAGAGGCGGCGCGGGGTGGGCGATCGCACGCCGGGAAGAGGGCTGCCGGCACTGTGCGCCCGCGTGAGCTGGGACGTCATAGCCGTCTCTCCGGACAATGACGCCAGCGCGTACTCAGGTGCTCCGCGACCGGAGCGGTAGAACCTCCTGGAGGCCGTACAGCGGGGAGAGGTTGACGCGATTGTGGTGTGGCACATCGACCGGCTGACCCGTTCCCCCAGGGAACTCGAAGATGCGATCGACCTCGCGGATCGACAGGGCATCACGGGCGCGCCTGCGGCGCGCCGGGGCGATCTGCCGCCCCCGGCGGGCATGCGGCCTGTCGGCCGGTCCCGCCGAGCGACACCGCCCCACCAGGCCACCGCCTGCAATTCGAGCCCCGCACACCCCGTCGTGACGTGCTGGACGGGGACCGGTGGCATCGGAGACGATGCCGGTACTGCACGATCCATCCGCTACGAGGGAGTGCCTCGTGTGCCTGCCTCCGGCCCGTGGGGCGGTCATGACCGTGAGGTTGCCCGATCCCCGTCACGCCGACTCGGCCGGTAGTCATGGCCGCACGTTCCAACTAAACGAAACCGGCGCAGCCCGCTGAAAGAACTCCAGGTCAACAAGCGTCGGCCCCGCGCCCGCGGGGATGGTCCGTAGCCCCCGCCCACCTCCGAAGAGGCAGACGGGTCGGCCCCGCGCCCGCGGGGATGGTCCGTTCGCGGAGGAACCACAGTTCGAGCAGGTCAAGTCGGCCCCGCGCCCGCGGGGATGGTCCCGAGGGCATCCGGCAGCACCCGCACCGTACGGGGTCGGCCCCGCGCCCGCGGGGATGGTCCCCGGTCCTTGGCGGCGTTCCAGCGGGGCATCCTGCGTCGGCCCCGCGCCCGCGGGGATGCTCCGGTTTGGGAGCAGCTTGGATAGGGTCGCGTTCGGTCGGCCCCGCGCCAGCGGGGATGTTCCGGGCAGCAGGCCGGACGCGGCGCCAAGGGCAGCGGGCAGCGTGGCCGGGGGCAGTGGCCTACGCCACCCGTGCCACCAGCAGCCGGACCGTTGTCTCAGCCCGGCCGCGCCCGCCGCGCTATCCAGCGCCCGCCCCGGTGCCATCGGCACCGGGGTCCCTCGTGGATCACCAGCCGGACCACCCAGGAGCTGGGTGTTCAGCCCTGCGGTACGTCGTCCGCGGTCCCGTCAATCGCGGGCCCGGTCCCGGGCGGGAGGTGGGCGACGATGAGGTCGACGGCTTCTTCGATGGTGTCGGGTTTGCCGAGGGTGGTCCGCTCCGCGCCCCGTACCCAGTAGCCCTCGCCACGCGGGTAGATGGTTCCCACGGTCAGCCACGGGCCCTTGATGCACCGGCTGAAGGACAGCGCCCCATGGCTGACAAGCGGGTACAGCTGCCGGAGCTCGGGGCGGGTGGACGCCGTTCGTGGCATCTCGGCTCCGATGAGGTTGCCGGCCATCCCGAGGACCAGCTCCCATTGTCCCTCGACGGTGTCCGTCGTCCACATGGCGGTTACCCTCCGACGGTGCCGCGGAGTACGGCCGGGCCGGTGCCGGGGGGAAGGTGCTCGGCGACGATCGCGAATGCTTCCTCAAGCGTTTCGGTCTCGCCGAGGACACCCTGCTCGGGAAAGCTGGTAACGATAAAGCGGTTGTCCTCGCGGCAGTATACCTGGCCGCCGATCCGCCGGTGAGGCGGATCGGCGAACGCGCTGAAGTACAGGGAGCCGTGGCTGACGCAGGGAAAGAGCTCACGCAGCCGTGGGTGCGAATGGGCGGCCCTCACCACGTCCAGGCGGACCAAGTCCGCCGACTCTCCCTCCGCCAGGAGGTAGGCCCATCGAGCAGCCACGATCTCCGCGGCGGGACGGAGGTTCTGGTCGTTCGTCATACGCTTCCTACGGTCGTGGGGATCATCTGATCACTCTCCCGGCAGCTTCCGGGGCTTGATCTCGGGGATGTCGGGCTTGGGTACTTCGATTCTCTCGTTGTTCGAGTACCAGTTGATCGATTCCCAGGTCCTGCCCTCGATGATGTCCTCGTCCCAGGCGATATCCGTTGCGTGCTGTCGCACTGCAGCCGCGACCAGGCTCATCTCCCAGGCCGTTCCGGCATACCCGGCGGGCGGGAACTTGGCCTCGCTGGTCATGTTGTAGTTCGAGCCGAGCTCCACCGCTACCTGGAACGCCTCGATGATGCTCTCAGGCGTGTTCCAGTTGCCTTCGTCTCCGTTCCTGTTCGGCATGCCGTCCAGAGTGATGGAGAGAGTTGTCTCACGGTCCCGCACGGCGTCACTGACTCGCGCCATCCATTCGGGGATGAGACCGTCGTACTTGGCGTGGGCGTCGCCGTTGTAGGTGTGGGCCCCGGGATCTCTCGGCCGGTTGGGGTCGTGCTGGAGATCGTTCGGGTCGTTGCGGAGATATCGAGCAAGGTTGTTGGACGGGCCGTCACCCGGGCCGTTGGGGCCGAGGACCACGCTGTGCCGATGGGGGTCCCGTCGGCGCGGACACGCCGACAACCCCAGCGGGTCGATCTCCCCCGTCGGATTCCCCACATACGCATACGCGTTCGGCGACGGCAGCAGGCCCAGCGGGTCCGGGGTCAGGTAGTGGCCCGAGGACGGGTCGTAGTGGCGGTGGCGGTTGTAGTGGAGGCCCGTTTCCGGGTCGAAGTACTGGCCGGGGAAGCGCAGGGGGGTGTACGCCGTGGCGCCCGGGTGCCAGCCCGTGGTGCCCCAGAGGGTGGTGCGGGCGCGCCAGGCGATGTCGCCGGTCTCGTCGAGCAGTTCGCGGGGGGCGCCCACGAGGTCGGTGACGATGGCGAAGAAGCGGTGGTCGATCTCCTGCTGGGGCGCGTCCGCGCGGAGGCGGCGTTCCGTCTGGGCGATCGGCTGGAGGCCGTCGTGGTCCCAGGTGAGGACGGTGGCGATACCGGGCTGGGCGGTGCCGGTGGTGGACTCCTCGCAGAGGACGTTGCCGTCCCAGGTGAAGTCGGTGCGCTCGGTCGCGTGGTCGCCGTCGGGGGCGAGGCGTTCCTTGGCGATACGGCGGCCGTGGGGGTCGTAGGTGTAGCGCCAGCGGGTGCCGTCGGGGGTGGTGACGCCGGTGAGGCGGTCCTCGGCGTCCCAAGTGTAGTCCCAGATGTCGGGCTTGCGGGAGAGCCGGGTGCGGCGGCGGCGGACGACCCGGCCCTGGGCGTCGTGTTCGTAGCGGATGGCGCCCGCCCGGCCGATGCGGCCGCCGGCGTAGCTGCGGGGGCCGTTGGCGGCGGGGGCGGCCGGGGTGTGGGCCTCGGTCTGGTTGCCGAGGTCGTCGTAGGCGTACCGCTCGGTCCAGCCCTCGGCGGAGACGGTGGTGACCCGGCCCGCGGGGTCGACGGTGTATGCGCGGTCGCCGTCGAGGAGGTCGGTGACGGCTGTGAGGACTCCGTCACCGCGGTAGGTGTAGGCGCGACGCTGCACGGTTCGGCCGGTGGCGGTCGCGGTGGTGGTGTCAGCGGTGGAGGTGCCGGTGCGGACGTGCTGGGCGGTGAGGCGGCCCAGGCCGTCGTACGCCTGCTCCACGGTGAGCCGTTCGCCGTGGCGGCGGATGCTCCGGCGGCCCTCGCGGTCGAAGCCGAAGGCGATCCGGTGGCCGGAGGCGTCGAGTTCGGCGCCGCCGTCCGGGTAGGTCCAGTCGCTGGTGGCGCCGCTGGGGGTGGTGCGGTGGACGCGCCGGCCGCCGCTGTCGTAGCGGAAGGTCGTCTCCCGGCCGTTGCAGATCTCCTTGAGGAGTCTGCGGCCCGTGGCGTCGTAGGTGTAGCCGATGTCGAAGCCGGGTCCGGTGGTCCGGGTGAGCAGTCCGCGGGCGTCGTAGCCGAAGCGGGTGACGGCGCCCCCGGTGTCCTTGGCGACCAGGCGGCCCGCGGTGTCCCGGGTGTAGTGGACGGTCTGCCCGGCGCCGTTGGTGCGGCTGCCGAGGCGGCCCGCGGCGTCGTGGGTGTAGGCGAGGGTGCGGCCGTCGAAGTCGGTTTCGGTGGTGAGCCGGCCCGCGGCGTCGTATCCGTAGGTCCAGCTCATCCCGCGGGGATTGGTGACGCGGGTGAGGCGGAGTTCGGTGTCGTAGCCGAAGGTGTGGCGGATGCCGTCGGGTCCGGTACGGCTCTTGAGCAGATCGAAGTGGGTGTAGGTGAAGTGGGTGGTGCCGCCGAGTGCGTCGGTGTGGGTGAGGCGGTTGCCCTCGCCGTCGTAGGTCCAGGACTCTTCGGTCCCGTCCGGTTCGATCCGGCGGGCGGGCAGGCCCTCGACGGTCCATTCGAGGACGGTGGTGCCGCCGTCGGGGCCGGTGATCCGGACCGGGCGGCCGAACGCGTCGCGTTCGTAGCGGGTGACGGCGCCGCCGGGGCCGCGGACGGCCTCGGGCAGTCCGGCCGCGTTGTGGCGGATGCGGTCGAGCGCGCCGAGACCGTCGTCGACGGCGGTCAGCCGGCCGAGGGCGTCGTGACCGGTGCGGGTGGTGGTGCCGTCGGGGTGGGTGAAGGCGGTGGGGTTTCCGGCGGTGTCGTACTCCTGGCGCCAGACCGCGCCGTCGCCCGCAGTGACGGAGGTGAGCCGGTCGTGGTCGTCGTAGGTGACGGTGGCGGTGGTGCCGTCCGGGTGGCGTACGGCGACGAGGTTGCCGCGGTCGTCGTGGTCGTACTCGGTGGTGCGGCCGAGGGGGTCGGTGCGGGCGGCGACCCGGTCGCCCGGGCCGTAGGAGCGGAGTTCGGTGTTGCCGAGGGCGTCGGTCTCGGCGACGACCCGGAGCCGGTCGTCGAGCCGGAACACCTTGGTGGCGCCGGTGGAGTCGGTGTAGCGGGTGGTGCGGTTCGCGGTGTCGTAGCCGAAGGCGCCCGAGAGGAAGCCGTCGGGGCCGACCGTCCGCATCACGCGGCCCGCGGTGTCGTAGACGTAGTGGAACGTGGAGTCGTTGCGGTCGGTCCAGGAGGTGATGCGCGCTTCGGTGTCGTAGGTGAAGCGGAGCGGGAGTCCGGAGGAGTTGGTGACGGCGTCGAGGTTGCCGTCGCCGTCGTAGCCGTACGACATGACGGTGACGGGCCCGTCGGGGGTGCGCAGTGCGACGCGGTCGACGCGGGCGTCGCGGACGGTGACCGCGACGCGGTAGCCGCCGTCGTGGACGACGCGGTCGGGGGCGCCGTCGGGGCCGCGGTGGAAGGTGATGCCGTTGCCGTGGCGGTCTTCGATACGGGTGAGCCAGAAGGCGGGCGAGGGGTGGTAGGGGCTGCCGGTGAAGGTGCGGACGGTGCCGGTGCGGGGGTCGGTGACGGTGTACGCGGTCTCGGCGCCGCCGTCGTCGGTGCCACCGTGGGTCAGGGGCAGCCGGTCGCCCTCCAGGGGGAGGACTCCGGTGGGGTCGCCGGGGGCGGGGAGCGCGGGGTAGACGAGGACGGTGCCGTCCTCGCGGGCCCAGAGTGCGCCCAGGCCACGGGCGTCGAGTTCGATGCGCTCGTCGAGGGTGGAGGCCCAGCTCCGGCCGAACCAGTGCCCGTGGCGGTAGCCGGAGAGATGGACCCGGCGCAGGACGAGCGGCAGGGTGCCGGGGAGGGTGAGGTCGGTCTGCGGGAGCAGCATCTGCCCGGAGGCGATGTCGACCGGGTCGCCCTCGCAGCGCCGCAGCTCCGGCGGAATGCTGTTGCCGCGGGGGTCGGACTTGGCGTCGTCGAGTGAGGCGGGCTGGGTACGGGTGTCCCCCGGGCCCTTGCGGCCGGAGCCGGACTTGGGCGGAGCGGTGCCGGATATGTCGCCGCCGTCGCCTTCGACCTTGCGGCCCTTGTTGACGCTGTCGCGGGTGTCGACGTCGACGCCCTTGTTGATCCGGGATATCTGCCGGACGTTCTCGGGCAGCGTCTTGCCGAGATGGTTGCCCATGGTGGAGGTGGCCTTGGTGAGGGCCTCCATGGCCTTGTCGACGACGGGGTCGAGGGCCTGGGCGATATCGTCGCGCCCGCGGTTGCGGCCCTGGTGGGACCGGGCGCTGTCGAGCCGGGAGGTGGTGCGGCCGTTGACCCGTACGCTGACGAGGTTGAGGTCGTTGCCCGCGCGCTCGTGCTCGGCGTGGTCCACCTTCCCCCGGTCGCCGCTGCGGCCGCCGGGGCCGCCGCCCGCGGAGTTGAGGTTGAGCGAGTCCTTCCCGGCCTGCGCGGTCTGGTCCAGGTCGACGCCTTCCTGGAGGCCGAGCGCCGCGGATCCGGCCTGGACGACGAGGTCGGCGGCCATGGACTCCAGGGCGGCGACCGCGGGGGCGGTCATGGCCCCGACGATGTAGCTGACGACCTCGTTCATGCACTCCTTGATGGCCTTGCGGACCAACTGCTGGCAGAGCGCGATGGCTCCGGCGCCGAGGAGTGCGGAGAGCCCGCCGGTCACCGGGATGAGGGCCATGGAGACCCCGGCCTTGGCGGCGAGGGCGCTGAGATGGCCGATGGCGACGTATTTCATCGCCTCGATGGCGGTGGCCGCCTTCTCCAGGGCCTCGGCGATCAGACCGGCGGCGGTGGCGAGGTCCTTGAGGTGTTTGCCCTTGACCTTGTCCCAGTGCTGGTTGAGGGCGGTCATGGCCTCGCCCTCGCCGGACGACAGCAGTCGCTGGACATGCCGGTTGGCGATCTGGCCGTCGTCGAGGATGTCCTCCTGGAAGGCCCGCAGACTGGCCGCCATATCGCGGTAGGCGTCCTCGTCGACGTTCGGCCAGTTGACGCCGATCAGGTCGAGCAGGGTGTCAGCCCAGTCCGGCACAGTCACGGCCATAGAGTCAAGCCCCCGTTTGAGTGAAAGTCAGCTCTTCAGTCTTGCACGGTGTCCGTGCGGAACCGGAGCCGTTATCGCGGTAGACGGCGGGGTGATGACACCGGTGCCGGATCCCCGGGACCGAACCGGAAAAAATTTCTCCGAAGTCGCGTAATGGTTCGGCGTCCGGCCGCTCTCCCTCGTGTGGGCCCGCCCCTGGGCCCGTGACGACGAGGAGAGAAAGCCCATGCACTCCACGGTGGAACGCGAACTGGAACTGCGGCTGGTGCTGTCGGCGGAGCGGAGCATCCCGGTGCCCGCGAAGCTGGCGTACCGCACCGACGACCCCTTCGCCGTGCACATCACCTTCCACATCGGCTCCGAGTCCCCGGTCAACTGGACCTTCGCCCGCGAACTGCTGGTGGAGGGGGTGTTCCGGCCCTGCGGTCACGGGGACGTCCGGATCTGGCCCACCAAGGTGGACGGGCGGAACGTGGTGCTGATGGCGCTCAGCTCCCCCGACGGCGACGCGCTGCTGGAGGCGCCGTCCTCGGTGGTGTCGGCCTGGCTGGAGCGGACGCTGCGGCTGGTGCCGCCCGGTTCCGAGGCCGGAATGCTCGACATCGACGACGGTATCGCCGGGCTGCTGGCACACCACTCGGCGGACGGCTTCGGCCGGCGTACCCGCCCGGAGAGCGGCGAGGCGGAGGACGGCGATGCCTGAGAGAGCGGACGGTTTCCGGACGGAGGACGGTGGCGAAGGCAGGACGGAGGGTGCCGGCCGGGGCAGGACGCCGAGTGGTGGCCGGGGCCGGACGAAGGGTGGTGGCCGGGGCCGGACGCCGGGGCCGGGCCACTGCGGCCCGCCCCGGCGCATGCCCGGTTCAGTCCGCGGCAGACGCCCCGGGCGCCGTCAGGAACTCCAGATTGTGGCCGTCCGGATCGTCCAGGTAGAAGCCCCGGCTGCCCTGGCGGAGGTAGGTGGACCCCGGCTCGGTGTGCAGTGGGTCGGCGAAGTACGGCAGTCCGCGTTCGACGACCTTGGCGAGGATCCGCTCGAAGAGGTCGTCCGGCACCCGGAAGGCCAGATGCTGGGAGGGTATGTCGCCGTCGTGGTCCAGATAGTCGAGGGTGAGCCCGTCGTCGAGCGTGAGCGCGGCAAACGGGCCGTTGGCGTACGGCGGCTTCGCCGCTTCGATCAGCCCGGCCAGGAAACGGGCGCCTTCGAAGCGGTCGCTGCTGTGGACGATGGTGTGGTCCAGCTTCACGGACACTGGCTCTCCTCGTGGGTCGGCGCGATGGGTGAAGTGCCGCTTCCCTGGGGCTGGTTGGGGCCCGTCGGGGCGGAAGCATGCTCGTCCACCGTAGGAACGGACGGGGTATCACGGCCATCGGGCCTTCGGCTTAGGGCTCCCGGCCGGGAGAGGGGGCCGGGAGCCCTAAGCGGAACGGGGGACCTCAGCGGTACGGGAGCCCTAAGCGGGACGGGATTCCCGGGCGGCGGCGGGGAGAGCGTGCCGGTTGCGGTGTTCGGAGGGGCTGATGCCGCGCAGTCGTTTGAAGGCGGTACTCAGGGCGAAGGCGTTGGCGTAGCCGACCCGGCGGGCGATCGCGTCGACCGTGTCGTCGGTGCCGAGCAGCAGATCCGCGGCCGTACCCACCCGCCACGCGGCCAGATACGCCATCGGCGGCTGCCCCACCTGTTCGGTGAAGTGCCGGGCGAGCACGGCACGCGAGACACCGGTACGGAGGGCGAGGGAGGCCACGGTCCAGCGGTGCGCCGGGGCGTCGTGCAGCAGCTTCAGCGCCGCACCGGCCACCGGGTGCTCCCAGGCCCGGTACCAGGCCGGGACCTCGGTTCCCGGGCGGTCGAACCAGGCCCGCAGGGCGGCCAGCAGCATCAGGTCCAGCAGCCGGTCGAGCATCGTACGGCGGCCGTGGCGCGGGCTGCCGATCTCGGCCGTGACCAGGTCGAACAGCGGGCGGTCGAAGTCGGCGGCGGGGACCACGAGGACATCGGGGAGGGCGCGGAGCAGCCGGTCGCCGACGCTGCCGGGCGCGTCGTAGGCGCCGCTGAGCACAACGGCGTCGCCTGCCGGGCCGGGCGGAGTCCCGCCGCCGGGAGTGCCCCGGCCGGTGAGGATCTCCACACCGTCGCCGCCGTCCGGGGCCGGGCAGTACGCGGCCCCCGTGATCAGGGTGCGCGGCGGCGCCCCGGGGTCGTCGGCGACGGTGTACGCGGACCCGCCCCGGACCACCGCCACATCGCCCTCCGCCAGGGGCACCGGCTCCCCCGTGTCCGGCACGATCCACGCCGTACCGTGCACCGTCGCGACCAGGGTCAGCGGGGCGCCCCCGGCGAACCGCAGCGACCACGGGCCGTCGAGGCAGGCGCAGCGGAAGACCGCGCCGTGCGCCCGGACGCCCTCCAGCAGCTCCGCCACCACATCGGCGCCCGCGCCCGGACCGGTCGGACCGGTCGGACCGGTCGGACCGGCGCCCGGACCCGGACTCGCCGTACTCGCACGCCTGTTGGCCACAACGCCCCCGTCACCCATACCGGAAGCCTAAGACGCTCGGACATGGAAACGAGAGTCCGGGCAATGGATCGTCTTCCGGGGCGCCGGTTGACTGACGGCATGACAGAACAGAGTCAGCAGCAGCGACCGCACGACCCCGGCCGGAGGCACATCCTCGTCCTCGGCGGCACCGGAACCACCGGGCGGCGGGTCGCCGCCCGCCTCCGGGCCCTCGGGCACACCGTCCGGATCGGTTCCCGCGACGGCGAGCCGGTCCGGTTCGACTGGACGGACCGCGCGACCTGGGGTCCGGCGCTGGAGGGGACCGACACGGTGTACATCGTCCCGTACGAGGGCGACCGGCTCACCCGGCCCTTCCTCGCGCTCGCCGAGGAGTCGGGGGTGCGGCGGGCCGTGCTGCTCTCCGGGCGCGGGGTCGACGTCCCGGGCTATATGGACGACGGCAATCCGTCGGGCATCACCCATATCGACGGGGACGCGGCGATCCGGGAGACCGGTCTGGAGTGGACCGTGGTCCGGCCGAGCTGGTTCGCGCAGAACTTCAGCGAGGGCGTCTTCGCGGACGCGGTGCGCGGCGGCGAGCTGCCGCTCGCCGCCGGGGAGGGCGCGGTTCCGTTCGTGGACGCCGAGGACATCGCCGATGTCGTGGTGGCCGCGCTCACCGGGGACGGACACCACGGCCGCACCTACGAGCTGTCCGGGCCGCGCGCCCTGACGTTCGCCGAGGCCGCGGAGGCCATCGCGGCCGCCTCCGGCCGGCCGCTGCGCTATCTGCCGCTGGCACCGGCGGAGTTCACGGCGGGGCTGGTCGCCGAGGGGTGGCCGGAGGAGGACGCGCACTGGTTCGCGGACACCCTGTCGCCGATCCGGCGCGGTATCGAGGGCCATCTCTCGACGGGCGTACGGGAGGCGCTGGGCCGGGAGCCGCGCGACTTCACCGCCTTCGCGGCGGCCGCGGCGGAGGCGGGCGACTGGGGGTGAGCCGGCGGGGCGGGCGGGCCGGGCCCCGCACCGGGCGGGCGGCGGGTCCCGCACGGGCCCGCCCGCCCCGCCTCCCCGCCTGCGTTCTCTCAGGCTCCGTGTCCTCAGGACTCGGTGTCCTCAGGACTCGGTATCCTCCGGCCCCGTACCCTCAGAACAGCTTGCCCGGGTTCAGGATCCCCAGCGGGTCGAAGGTCCGCTTGATGCCCCGCTGCAACTCCACACCCACCGGCCCCAGCTCCTTCGCGAGCCACTCCTTCTTCAGCACTCCCACGCCGTGTTCGCCGGTGATCGTGCCGCCCAGTTCCAGGCCCAGCGCCATGATGGCGTCGAAGGACTCCCGGGCGCGCCGGGACTCGTCGGGGTCGTGGTGGTCGAAGCAGACGACGGGGTGGGTGTTGCCGTCGCCCGCATGGGCGCAGACCCCGATCGTCAGGCCGTACTTCTCGGCGATGGCGGCCGTGCCGTCGAGCATGGCGCCCAGCGCCGAGCGCGGTACGCAGACGTCGTCGATCATCGTGGCCGGTTTCAGGGCCTCCAGCGCGGGCAGGGCGGTCCGGCGGGCCTGGAGGAGGAGTTCGGATTCGGCGGGGGTGTCCGCGGGGACGACCTCGGTGGCCCCGGCGGCCGTGCAGAGTTCACCGACGGCGGCGAGGTCGGCGGCCGGGTCGGGGGTGTCGAAGCCCGCCAGCAGCAGCGCCTCGGTGGTCTCGGGCAGGCCCATCCTGGTCATGGCGTTGACCGCGCGTACCGTCGTACGGTCCATCAGCTCCAGCAGCGACGGTGTGTGGCCGCGCTCCATGATCGCGCAGATGGCGGCGGAGGCGGCCGCCGCGGAGGGGAACTCGGCGGCCAGGACCAGTTGCTGCGGCGGCTTGGGCTTGAGCGCGAGCACCGCCTTCACCACGATGCCGAGGCTGCCCTCGGAGCCGACGAAGAGCCGGGTGAGGTCGTATCCGGCGACGCCCTTGGCGGTGCGGCGGCCGGTGGTCAGCAACCGTCCGTCCGCGAGGACGACGTCGAGCCCGAGGACGTACTCCGCGGTCACCCCGTACTTCACACAGCACAGTCCGCCGGACGCGGTGCCGATGTTCCCGCCGATCGTGCAGGACTCCCAGCTCGACGGGTCGGGCGGATAGGTGAGCCCGTGGGCGGCGACCGCGCGGGAGAGGGCCGCGTTGACCACACCGGGTTCGACGACGGCGATCCGGTCGACGGCGCTGATCTCCAGGATCCGGTCCATCCTGACCAGCGAGAGCACGATGCAGCCGTCGGTGGCGTTGGCGGCCCCCGACAGCCCGGTGCGGGCGCCCTGCGGCACCACGGGCACCCGCAGCTCGGTCGCCGTTCGCATCACGTGCTGCACCTGCTCGACCGTGCGCGGCAGTACGACGACGGCCGGGATGCCCGCCTCGCAGAAGCTCGCCATGTCCCGGCCGTAGGAGGCCGTGACATCGGGGTCGGTGAGCAGCGCGTCGGCGGGGAGTCCGGCCCGGAGCCGGTCGAGCAGGGCGTCGGGACGGCCGGGGGGCGGGCCGCCGCGGAGGGCGTCGCCGGGAGCCGTGGGTCCGTCGTCATGATCCATGGGTCCAGCGTCGCACCGACCGCCATCGGTGTGAACCCGTGCTTGCGCCCCTTGGCGGATCGTCGTACCGGACGGCCCCCGGACGCAGAGTGAAGGGCATGAGCAGAGTGAGCGCAGCAGGACGCGGGGAGCCGGAGGGTGGGCCGGGAAACGGGCCCGAGGGCGGGCCGGAGGGCGGGCCGGGAAGCGGGCCGGAAGGCTCCGGGGGCCGCGGTCCCGGGCAGCGCACCGAGCACACCGGGGGCACGGCGGGTACAGCAGGCACCACGAGCACGGGCACGGCGGGCACGGCAGGTACGGCAGGTACGGCAGGTACGGCGGATGCCCCGGGTTACGCGGGTTACGCGGGCGCCTCGGGCACGGCGGGCACCTTCGGTACCTCCGGCGCCCCGGGAACCCCGGACCACGCGGGTACCGCGGACCCCGTCAGCGCCCTGGGCCGTACCGGCACCCGAGGCACCACCGGCGCCCCGGGCCGGTTCGGCACCACACGCCCCGTCATCACGTTCGGCACCCCGGACACCCCGGGCACCTGGTCCCCCGCCGTCCCCCGCGCCTTCCTGGCCACCGAGGCCGGGAAGAACGCCGCCGTCGCCTCGCTGGTCGCCGCGGCCCTGGTCACGGGGATCGTGCTCGGGATCCCGGCCGCCCCGCCCCAGGGCCCCCCGCCGCTGCCCGGCCCGCTCGCCCGGGCGGAGACGGCCGCCCTGGCGGGCGCCCCCGCCACGCTCCCCGAGCTGAACGCGCTGATCGCGGACCGGGAGTCGTGGCTCCGGAAGCATCCGCGCGACGAGGAGTCATGGGCGGCGCTCGGGGTCGCCTATACGGAGCGCGGTCTGCGGCGCGCCGACTGGGCGGCGTACGCAAAGGCGGATGCGGCGCTGAAACGGTCCCTCACGGTCCGGCCGGGCGAGCGGGGCAATGCGGAGGCCCTCGTCGGCATGGCGGTGCTCGCGAACGCCCGGGGCGACTATCCGGCGGCCCGGGACTACGCGACGCTGGCCCGGAAGCAGAAGCCGCGCCGCTGGACCGTGCACCGCGCGCTGGTCGACGCCTACAGCGGACTGGGTGACAAGAAGGCGGTCCAGAAGTCGCTGGAGTCGGTGCAGAGCCTGTACGGCGGTTCGCAGGCACGCTCCCTCGCGGCCCGGGTCTACCGCGAGCTGGGCTGGCGCGAGGACGCCACCTCGAACGCCTACGACGCGGTGGGGGCCGCGGAGGGCCCTGCGGAGAAGGCGGTCGCGCTCTGGCGGCTCGGGGAGCTGGCCTGGGAGCGCGGGGACCACACCGAGGCGGTGACGAGTTTCGACACGGCGCTGCGGCTCGCCCCGGACCAGCATCCGGCGCTGGCGGCCCGGGCCCGCGCGCTGACCGCGCTGGGCCGTACGGACGAGGCGGTACGGGACTGGCGGGCCGCGCTGGAGAAGGCGCCGTTGCCGCAGTACGCCCTGGAGGCGGGCGAGCTGTTCGAGTCGCTGGGGCGGGACGCGGAGGCCGCGGAGGCGTACGGGCAGGTGCGCACCCTGGCCGACCGGGCGGCGGCCCACGGCGCGAACGAAGGGCTCGCGCTCGCCCGTTACGAGGCCGAGCACGGCGACCCGGGCGACGCGGCGGTGGCGGCGCGGCGGCTGAAGGAGGAGTGGGACCGGGGGCTGCGCAGCCCGTGGGCGGCGGACGCGCTGGCGTGGGCGCTGTACCGGTCGGGCCGGGCGAAGGAGGGGCTGCCCTACGCGCTGCGGGCGACGAAGGAGGGCGCGCGCAGTGCGCTCTTCGCGTACCACCGCGGCCAGATCGAACGGTCCCTCGGGATGTACGGGGCGGCCCGCCGCCATATCGGTGACGCGCTGCGCATCAACCCGGAGTTCTCGCCGCTGCTGGCCCCGGCGGCGCGCTCGGCGCTGACCGCGCTGGGGGAGCCTCCGGCGGGCGGTCCGCGGAAGCTGACGGGGCGGGAGGGGCGGGGCAGCTACGGCTCGCCGAGCCGTGTCCCGCGGCGTACGGGGACGGGGGCGACGGGGGCCACCGGCACTACGAGCACAGGTACGGGTACGGGCACAGGTACGGGTACGGGCGCCGGTGCCGGGTCCGGTGCAGGCGCAAGTACCGGTGCCGGTACGGGAACCCCCGGCGCGGGTACCGGAGCGGGCACGAGTGCCGGGACTGGGACCGGCCCGGTGGCCGGGAGATAACCGGACGGCCGCCGCGCCGGGAGTGCGCGCGGCGGCCGCCGGGCCGGGCCGGTGCGGGCTCCAGTCCCCCCGGTCCCCGGCGCGGAGAGGTTCGGGCCCCGGGCTCCCGGGCCCGGGGCTCCGGACTCCCGGCCCCGCACCCGGCGCCCCGGCGATCCGGACCCGCCCCCATCCCCGGCTTCAGAGCTTCGCGTAGACGATCAGGTTGTCCACCGGGTGGCCTTCGGCGTCGAACTCTCCGTCGCAGGTGATCAGCCGCAGCTCGGGCGCGTCGGTGGGGCCGTAGACCCGCTGGGTGGGGAAGGCGTTCTTCTTCACGATCTCCTTCGCGGTGACCGTGAAGGTCAGACTGCGGCCCTCGGCATTGCGGACCGTGACCTTCGCGCCCTTGGCCAGCTTCTTCAGATCGTGGAAGACCGCCCGGCCGTACCGGGTGTCGTTGTGGCCGATGATCACGGCGGCGCCCTTCTCGCCCGGGGCGGCCCCGCCGGTGTACCAGCCCGCGGTCATCCCCTGCTCCGGGGCCGGCACCTCGACCGTCCGGTCGGGGTTCAGGCCGAGCGGCAGCAGTTCGCTGCTGACCTTGATGGCGGGGATGGAGACATGGACGGGATCGGCGGCCTTCACGGCCGTGGCCGGGGACCCGGTAGCGCCCGTGGGCTTTCCGGCGGGTGCGGCGGTGGCCGTCGGCACCGGCTTCCCGGCGCCGCCCGGCCCGGAACCGTCCCCGGACCCCGGGCCCGGGCCGGTGGAACAGCCGGTCAGCGCGATGACGAACGCCAGGCCGACGGCGTACCGGGCCGGCAGACGGCGGTGCATGGAGAGGACCTCCGGTGACGGATGCTCAGGGGATACGGAAGGGGCCGGCCCGTGACGGACCGGTCGGGGCAGGGCCCGCGGCGGCGACGGGAGTCGCGTCCGCCGCGGGCCCTCCGGCGGACCGCTCAGCGCGCGTCGTGCTGTGCGGCGCGGCGGCGGATCACGACGGTGCCCGCGGCGGCGAGGGTGAGCGCGGCGGCCGTGGCCCCGACGATCACGGTGGTGGGGTTGCCGCCGTCCTGGGCGGTGACGGGACGCTCGCCCGCGGCGACACCGCCGCGCGGCATGAACTCGATGCGGACCGGCTTACCGTCCGCACCCGTGGCGAGGCAGAAGACGCGGTCGGTCTTCACCGTGGCCCGGTCCTTGCTCACCGGCTGAGGTGTGCACTTCTTGCCGTTCTCGACCGGGCCGAGCGTGACCGCGGGGGAGGGGCTGCTGTCGGCGAACGCACCGGCGCCGGAGACCAGGACGGCACCGAGGGCGGCGGTCGTGACGGCGAAGGCCCGCAGGGCACGGCGCGAGGACGCTGCAGTCATACGAATGGCTCCATTCGGGAGGCTCGATCGGTACGCCCCCAGGCTGGCCAACGCATATGAAGAAGCTGTCAGGGTGTTGTCGCCCGCATGTCAGCCCCCGTGCCGTCCCCGTGTCAGCCCCTGCCGTCGACCGGAAGCGTCAGGACGAACACCGACCCCTCCCCCGGAGTGCTGCGCGCCGTCGCCGAGCCGCCGTGCGCCTCGGCCAGCTTCCGAACGATCGCCAGTCCGAGACCGCTGCCGCCGGTCCGCCGGTTGCGGGACTTGTCGGCGCGCCAGAACCGGTTGAAGACGTACGGGAGATCGTCCGCCGCGATCCCGCTGCCGGTGTCCTCCACCTCGACCACCAGGCC
Organism: Streptomyces sp. NPDC003691; assembly: GCF_053981115.1. NCBI lineage: Bacteria > Bacillati > Actinomycetota > Actinomycetes > Kitasatosporales > Streptomycetaceae > Streptomyces > Streptomyces sp. NPDC003691. The sequence continues at coordinate 103,790 of NZ_JBSFNQ010000006.1, forward strand.
GTCCGCACCGTCCGCACCGGCGGCACGCGCCCGCAGGGTGACCGTGCCGCCGCGCGGGGTGTGGCGTACGGCGTTGGCGACCAGGTTCCCGACCGCCTGCCGCAGCCGGACCGGGTCCGCGGTGAGCCGCGGCAGCCCGTCGGGCACGGTCACGGCGAGGCGGACCCCGCCGGTCTCGGCGCGCGGCGTGTGCGCGGCGGCGACCTGGGAGAGCAGTTCCCCGATCCGTACCGGCGCGGGGTTCAGGCGGAGTTCGCCCGCGTCGGCCTGGGCCAGGTCCTGGAGGTCGTCGATGATGTGCTGGAGCTGGACGGCCTCTTCGAGCAGCGAGGAGACGAAGGCGGGGTCGGGGTCGGCGACCCCGTCCTGGACGCCCTCCAGCCAGCCCCGGATGGTGCTCAGCGGGGTCCGCAGCTCATGGGCGACATCGCCGACCATCTCACGGCGCTGGGTCTCCAGCCGGGTGCGGTGCTCGGCCATGTCGTTGAAGGCCGCGGCGAGCCGGCCGATCTCGTTGTCGGCGCGTACCGGGACGGGCGCGGTGGCCGCGCCGTCCTTCATGAGCTGCGCGGCCGACGTCAGCGCCCGCAGGGGCCGGACCAGCCGGGTGGAGGCCAGTACGGATGCCCCGACGGTCAGGGCGAGCACCAGGGCGGCGACCCCGGCGATCCGCGCGGTGTCGTCCGGGGAGAGGTCGAAGCCGGGGGTAGTGGGGCTGCCGTCGGGGTCGCTGATGTAGAGCTGGACGGTGGCGGCGACATGGGGGACGAGCTGGTCGCGGCGGGCAGTGTCGACACAGTTCTCGGCGGCGCTGTCGACCGGATGGGGCAGCATCATCTCCTTGACGTCCATCCGGATCTTGCGGCCTTTCTCCGCGGCCCGCGGGGTGTCTTCGAGGGGGAAGATCGCCGGCATCGTGGGGAACTTCTGGTTGCCGATGACGATCCGCGGCTCGCCCTGGGCGCCGTGGCTCAGCCGGAGCGGAATCGCGGTGCGCTTGCTGCGCGCCAGGCATGCGTCGGAGAGCCCGTTCAGCTCCCTGATCGCTTTGTTCTCGGTGGCGGTGGGCTGCGCCAGCCGGTCGGCGCCGCACGACTGCCGGTAGTACTCGGCCTCCAGCCCGGCCACCATCCGTACGTAGGAGCGACCGCTGGAGGTGGTCCCGCGCTCGGCGGTCAGTGAGTACCTGTCGCGCAGACAGGACACCACGCCGTCGGCGGTCTTGCGCAGAAGCTCTCGCTCCGCGGCGGGCAGCCGGAAGGGGCCGACGGCGCGCGGGTCGATACTCCCCCTGCTGTTGCCCACCGTGGTCGCGGGCACGGCGCCTTCGGTGGTACCTCCGAACGCGGCGTCGACGCCGAGCGGGTCGATGACGGCCGTCGGCGTCTCGGGAAGAAGCGGCGGATTCTTCCCGGCCGCCGAGTCGGCGACGACGAGTCCGTCGCGCGGATTGACGAGCGCGATGCGCCGGTCGTTGGCGGCGGCAAGCTGGACGATCTTCTTCTCGGCTCCGTCCCACTGGCGGTTGGTGGCGGCGTGGCCGAGGAGTTCACGGTAGATCCGGGCGTCCTTGGCGAGGTCCCGGCCCTGCTCGCGCTTGATGGCGCCGGAGGTGGTCTGGGCGGCGAGCCAGGCGGTCGCGGCGACGGAGCAGACGGCGACAAGGGCGGAGACCGTGAGGAGGCGGCCGAGCAGGCTCTTGCGGAGCGGCAGCCGCCGGGCGCGGGCGTCACGCCGCCCGGGCGTGCGGTTACGGCGTACGGCCATGGCGGCCACCGCCGTCCGGGACGGAGGACGGCACTGCGGGCACTGCGTCGGAAATCGCCGGGGCGACCAGTTTGTAGCCCACGCCGAAGACCGTGACCAGGTGCTGCGGCCGTTTCGGCCGACTCTCGACCTTCTTCCGCAGATTCATGATGTGGACGTCGACGGTCCGGTCCCCGATGTAGCGGGTGTAGCCGTGCAGTTCCTGGAGCAGCCGCTGGCGGGTGAAGACCCGGCCGGGCTCGGCGGCCATGGCGGCCAGGATCCGGAACTCACCGGGGGTGCATTCGACGCCCTGCCCCCGGACGGTGACCTCGTGGCGTTCCGGGTCGATCACCAGCTCCCCGACGGTCAGCAGATGGTCGTCGGCGGGCGGTGGTGCCGCCCCGCCGCGCGGCGAGGTGCGGCGCAGCAGGGTACGGACCCGGGCCATCAGCTCCCGCGGGCTGTAGGGCTTGGTCATGTAGTCGTCGGCGCCGAGGTCGAGGCCGAGCAGCAGATCGTCCTCGGTGGAGCGGGCGGTGAGCATCAGCACGGGCAGCTCGTACGCCTCGGCCCGGAGGATCCGCAGCACGTCCAGGCCGTCGATCCTGGGCATCATCACGTCCAGCACCAGCAGATCGGGGGCCCGGTGCCGGACGGCCTCGACGGCCGCGCGCCCGTCCGTCACCAGCGTGACGGAGTGACCTTCCCGCAGGAGGTAGCGGCGGACCAGCTCGGCCTGCTTCTCGTCGTCCTCGGCGATCATCACATGTGCGCACACGGCACCGATCGTATGCAGATACGGGTGCCGGACGGAGGTGCGGTACGGGACCGGGTTCCGGGCCGGGCTCCTGACAGGGCTCCGGGCCGGGTTCCGTACCGCGCCTTCCGCGGCCGGTTCTCAGAGGTTGCCGCGCTTGGCCTGCTCGCGCTCGATGGCCTCGAAGAGGGCCTTGAAGTTGCCCTTGCCGAAGCCCATGGAGCCATGGCGTTCGATCATCTCGAAGAAGACCGTCGGCCGGTCCTGGACCGGCTTGGTGAAGATCTGGAGGAGATAGCCGTCCTCGTCGCGGTCGACGAGGATCTTCAGCTCGCGCAGGGTCTCCACCGGCACCCGGGTCTCGCCCGCCCACTCGCCGAGGGTGTCGTAGTACGAGTCGGGGGTGTCCAGGAACCGGACCCCGGCGGCGCGCATGGAGCGCACCGTGGCGACGATGTCGTTGGTGGCGAGCGCGATGTGCTGGACCCCGGCGCCGTTGTAGAACTCCAGATACTCGTCGATCTGGGACTTCTTCTTGGCGATCGCGGGCTCGTTGATCGGGAACTTCACCTTGAGGGTGCCGTCGGCGACGACCTTCGACATCAGCGCGGAGTACTCGGTGGCGATGTCGTCGCCCACGAACTCCTTCATATTGGTGAAGCCCATCACCTTGTTGTAGAAGCCGACCCACTCGTTCATCCGGCCCAGCTCGACATTGCCGACGCAGTGGTCGATGGCCTGGAAGGTGCGGCGGGCCGGGGGCTCGACGATCGGGTCGGCGGCGACGAAGCCCGGCAGATAGGGGCCGTCGTAGCCGCGGCGCTCGACGAGGGTGTGGCGGGTGGTGCCGTAGGTGGCGATGGCGGCGAGGACGACGGTGCCGTGCTCGTCCTTCAGCTCGTACGGCTCGGTGAGACCGGTGGCGCCGTGCTCGGTGGCGTAGGCGTACGCGGCACGGGCGTCCGGAACCTCGATGGCGAGGTCGACGACGCCGTCGCCGTGCTCGGCGACATGGTCGGCGAGGAAGCCGCCCCACTCCGTGGACTGCTTGATGACGGAGGTGAAGACAAAGCGGGCGGAGCCGTTCTCCAGTACGTAACTGGCGGTCTCGCGGCTGCCGTTCTCCGGTCCGGAGTAGGCGACCAGCTTCATGCCGAAGGCGGTGGAGTAGTAGTGCGCGGCCTGCTTGGCGTTGCCGACGGCGAAGACGACCGCGTCCATTCCCTTCACCGGGAAGGGGTCGGCCTCGCGCGCGGTGGTGGGGTGGTGATCGATGGTCTCTGTCATAGTCGCAGGCTCCCTCCGATCCACAAGGTGCGCAATAGTTCGCCGTCCCTCTGGGCAATCTGCCCACCGAGGGTCCACGATGGGGCCACGTTCTGTACATGATGACCATCGGGGAGACCTTGTGGCGATCGATCATCTGGACGGCCGTCTGATCGTGCTGCTGGCACGCGAGCCGCGGATCGGGGTACTGGAGGCGTCACGCCGGCTGGGGGTGGCCCGCGGGACGGTCCAGGCACGGCTGGACCGTCTTCAGTCGAGCGGGGTGATCAGGGGTTTCGGCCCGCAGGTCGATCCGGCGGCGCTGGGCTACCCGGTGACGGCCTTCGCGACCCTGGAGATCAAACAGGGCCAGGGCCCGGATGTGCGGGCCCATTTGGCCTCCGTACCGGAGGTGCTGGAGCTGCATACGACGACGGGCGAGGGCGACATGCTCTGCCGGCTGGTGGCGCGGTCGAACGCGGATCTCCAGCGGGTGATCGACCGGGTGGTGGGCTTCGAGGGGATCGTCCGGGCGTCGACGGCGATCGTGATGGAGAACCCGGTGCCGCTGCGGATCATCCCGCTGGTGGAGCAGGCGGCGGAGGGGTAGTCCCTCCGCCCGGGCTCAGCAGGACGGGACCTTGTCGCCCTTCTCCAGGGCCCGGAGCGAGTCCACGGCGCCCTTCAGCGTGGTGACGGGGATCAGCCGCAGCCCCTCCGGCAGCTCGGCGCGGGCGTCGGAGCACTCCCCCTCCGGCACCAGGAAGACGGTGGCGCCGTCGCGCTTGGCGGCCTGGGTCTTCAGGGAGACCCCGCCGACCTCGCCGACCCTGCCGTCGGGGCTGATCGTGCCGGTACCGGCGACGCTCCGCCCGCCGGTGAGATCGCCGCCCGCGCCGTCGCCGTCGAGCTTGTCGACGATTCCGAGGGAGAACAGCAGTCCGGCGCTGGGCCCGCCGATGTCTTCGAGCCGGAGCTTCACCTTCACCTTGGCGGGATCCTCGCCGAGATAGCCGAGGGCGGCCTTGGCGGCGTCGTTCTGCGACTCCGTCATGGCCTCCAGGTTGATCTTCTCGACCTGCTTGTCGGACTTCCCGGCGGGATAGACGGCCTCCCGCGGAAGGACCGCCCGGTCCCCGCGGAACCAGCTGTCGGCGACCTCGTCCACACCGACATCGGTGGCGGGCCCGGTCGCATAGATGGTGGTCATCCGCAGCTCGCCGGTGGTCTTCCGGACGGGCGCGCCCTCGATGGTGATCACCGGGATGCCGTCCTGCTCGCCGAGGACATCGGCGGTGGACCCGGGCTGCGCGATCACGAACGGCAGCGGCGCGAACGCGGCGGCCACGAGCAGCCCGGCGACGGGCACGGCGCTGAGGAGCAGGGCGCGGGAGCGAGTCAGACGGGAGAGCACGGGCCCAATCTATCGGGGCGGACGGCGGTACGGTCCCGGACCGTACGGCTCCGGCGGACCCGGGCGCCGGGCGGGCGCGGACCCGCGGTGGCCCGCGGTGGCCCGCGGTGGCCCGCGGCAACGGTTACCGTCCGCCTCCGCGCCGCCCCACTGTCACGGGCCGCGGCCGGTACGGCTGCCGTCCGCTCCGGGCGTCCGCCCGGAGCGGCCCCGCGGCGGCGCCCCGCCGCGACGGGCGCCCGCCGTCTCGTCCGCCGCGCCGCCCGCTACCCCGCTACCCCGCTACCCCGCTACCGCAAGGCGTCCGCGACTTCCCGGGCCGCGTCGACCACCCGGGGCCCGACGCGCTCCGGTATGGAGTCGGAGAGCATCACCACCCCCACACTCCCCTCTATCCCGGTCACCCCGACCAGCGGAGCGGCGGCCCCGCTGGCCCCGGCCTCCAGCTCGCCGTGGGTCAGGATGTAGCCGGGCCCTTCGCCGGGCCCCTGCCGGGCGGCGAGTATCGCCTTGCCGGCGGCGCCCCGGTCGAGGGGATGGCGGAATCCGGCCCGGTAGGCGACGTGGTAGTCGGTCCAGGTCGGCTCGACGACGGCCACGGCCAGCGCCTCGGCGCCGTCGACGAGGGTCAGGTGCGCGGTGGCCCCGATGTCCTCGGCGAGCGCCCGCAGCGCGGGCATGGCTGCCTCGCGGACGAGCGGATGGACCTGCCGTCCGAGGCGCAGCACCCCGAGCCCGACCCTGGCGCGCCCGCCGAGATCACGGCGGACCAGCGCATGCTGTTCCAGGGTGGCGAGCAGGCGGTACACGACGGTGCGGTTGACTCCGAGCCGGGCGGACAGTTCGGTGACGGTCAGCCCGTGGTCGGTGTCGGCGAGCAGTTTGAGGACACGCAGTCCCCGGTCGAGCGTCTGGGAGGTCTCCGCGGTCACGAGGCCCTCTCCTTCGGAGTGAGTGACGGCGAAGCCCGCGGTTTGACGCGGCACCGTCCCGTTGGCGACGCACCGAGGACCCGCCGGCAGGCCATGGCACACCGGACGGGCTCCGCGGCTTCGCTGCCACGGGGCGCAAGATTGGTGAGCGGGACAGTATCGACCAGGTTCGCTCAGCGGAAGACCTCGTCCAGAATCCGGTCTGCGGAAGATGCGGGGAAGGTCAACGGAGCCCGGCCGCGGGGTATTTGCCGTACCGCCGGAGCCGTCACCGGAGGGTGATGTTCCGGAATTCCGCGGCGGTGGGCCCGGCCGGGCAGGGTCCGGGTGGGATCCGGGCAGACCGCTGCGACCTGGGAGAAGGTGCTCCCCGGGCGCCCGGGTGAGTGCGGACCTGCGCCGCCGTCCCGCGCCCGCACCTCGCCGTACGCCCCGGGATACACCACGGTCTGCGGCCCGGACCCGGCTCGGGCTCTCGGACCCGGGCCGGACCCGGCCCCGGCTCCAGGCCGGCTCAGACGAAGGGCGTCCCGGGTTCGAGCCCCGACAGCACCCTGCCGTACAGCTCCAGATTGGTGGCGGGGTTGACGAACGAGTGCAGGTTCAGCGCGTTCAGATCCCGGACGATCCGCTGGACCGGCGCCTCCCGGTGCAGCGAAGAGGCCCCGGAGGCGGATCCGATCAGATCACCGGCCTCCTTGCAGAGCCGCGCCAGATATCCCGCCTGGGCCCTGATCCGGACCCGCTCCTCCACCGTCCAGGGCTTGTCGTCGGCCGCCCTGGACTCGATGATCGCCACCAGGTCGGCGGTGAGCAGTTCCGCCGCGGAGACCTTCAGTTCGGCCTCGGCGAACTGGAGGTGCGTGGCCGCGGCCTCGTACTGGCGCTCGTAGAAGGAGTAGGTGATGCCCCGCCGGTGGATGCTCTCCCGGAACTCGGCGAGGGCCGCCCGCCCCAGGCCGAGGGCGCTCGCCGCCGTCCAGGCGCAGAACAGCAGCAGCACCGGCATCCGGTAGAACGGGTCGGTGTTGCTGCGCTGGGAGGGATACGCGCCGTCCAGCATCGGGCCCACCGGCAGCACCCGGTGCGCGGGCACCCGGACGTCCCGGGCGACGACGGTGTTGCTGCCGCTTCCGGCGAGCCCGGTGACGTCCCAGTCGTCGAGCACGTCGAGTTCGGCCATCGGGATCGCCAGCCACAGCAGCTCCGGCGGGCCGTCGCCCGTATCGGCCAGCGCGGTCAGGAGATGCCAGTCGGCGTGCCGGCAGCCGGTCGAGAAGGGGGACTTCCCGCTGACCGTGTAGCCGCCGCCGGGCGCCGGAACGGCCTTCGAGCCCGGGATCAGGGTGCCGCCGATCCGTACGTCGGGCCCGGTGAACATCTCGTCCTGGGCCTCGTCGGAGAAGAGCGCGGCGACGAACGCGGACCCGGCTTGGATCATCGCGGTGTACCCGGCGGATCCGCAGGCGGCGGAGACCTCGCTGAGCGCGTCGATCTGGGTCCGCAGCGGGGTCTGGTAGCCGCCGTAGTGGCGGGGCACGTTCATCCGCAGGACCCCGGCGCCGGTCAGCGCGTCGGCGACCTCCTCCGGCACCCGCCGCTGCCGCTCGGCGCGCGCGGCGTGCGAGCGGATGAGGGGGTGCAGCTCGCGCAGGCGTTCGAGGAGACCGGTGTCGGTGCGAGGGGCTGACGTACCGGACAAGGGACGACCTCCGGTCTCGGACCACGGGGAGACCCTCACCGTCGCTCCGATCCCGTCGGCTGTCAATGGCGCCCGGGTGCAAGGGAGTTGATGACCGTAGGCCGGGGGCCGGTCCGCCCGAACGCCCGGGAGCTGATCACCGCGGGCCGGAGGCGGGTCTACCCGAACGCACGGGAGCTGATCACCGCGGGCCGTGGGTCGGCCCGCCGTCCGAGGCCCCCGTTCACCCACCCGGCCCGGAGGGCCGCGGCGGCAGCCGGTTCGCGGGGGTGCCGAACCAGACCTCCGTACCGCCGGGGGTCACGGTCAGGCCGAACTCCGCCGTACCGGGACGCCCCGCCGCGGCCCACCACCGATGGGCACTGGCCAGTTCGTCCCAGAGGCGCCGCGGCCCGCTCTGGTGGACCGTGCTCTCCGCCCGGCCGTCGGCCAGGACGGCCGCGGCCCACGACAGGTCGGTCAGGCTGTAGAGCCAGACGCTGACGGCCGGTCCGCGCCGGTCGGTCAGCAGGGTGCACTCCCCCACCAGCAGGCCCGCGACGGCGGCGAACGGGTGCCGGAGCCGGTCGTCGAGCCCGAGTTCGGCGGCGGTCAGCGCGGTGGTGCCGGTGACGGCGTCGCCGGGGAAGCCGTGCGGCAGATAGGCGGCCTGGTCGACGCGGTGCCGCTGGGACCTGACCTTCATGAACTCCACGGCGCCCGTGAACGGCCCCGAGGCGCTCCGCCCGTCCCCGGCGACGACGAGTCTCACCAGCCGGTCCACATTGCTGTACCGGGTCCCCCAGGGGGCGACGATCAGCCCGCCCGGCCGGGTCTGCCGGACCCATGCCCAGGGCAGGTCGAGCACCCCGGCCGTGACGACGATCCGGTCGTACGGAGCCCGGTCCGGATGCCCGAGCAGCCCGTCCCCGGTGATCACCTCGGGCGCCGGGCCCAGCGCCGCGAGCCGGGCCCGGGCGGCCCCGGCCACGGCCGCGTCCACCTCCACGGTGACCACGTTCGCGGCGCCCAGCCGGTGCGCGAGAAGACCGGCGTTCCAGCCGGTGCCGGTGCCGATCTCCAGCACCCGGGCGCCCGGCCGGACGTCCAGGTCCCGGAGCATCCGGGCGACGACGCCCGGCATGGACGCCGACGACGTCGACAGCCGCCCCGGTCCGGCCCCCGCGGGGGCCCCGTCGTCCCACTGGGTGACGATCGGTACATCGGCGTCCGCGTACGCCTGCCAGGTGCCGGGGTCGTCGCTCCGCGACACCCGCGTACTGGTGCCGGTGTCCATGTCGTACGGCCAGATGGCGTCGGGCAGGAACGCGGACCGCGGCACGGCTTCGAAGGACGGGACCCAGCCGGGTGTCAGGGCTCCCGACGCGCGCAGCCCGCCGAGAACGTCCCGCCAGCCGGAGCCCGGCAGGGGCTGGTCCGTCACTTCCGGTGTTTGCCGTCCCCCTCGGGGGCGCTGCCGTCCGGGCTCGGCGGTTCCTGCGGCGGGGTCCACGGCTGGCCGGGGAGGTTCTCACCGCTCCCGCCGCCGTCGCCGCTGCCGCCGTCGCCACCGCTGCGGGTGATCAGTTCGGCCATCACGACCTCCAGGACTTCCGTACGTACCCAAAACGGACTGTAGGGGTCCAGGAAGGCGGCGGACAGCCCGAATTGAGCCTTTCGACGGATTCCCCGGGACATCACTCCCGCGGGTGACCGGAATCGTTCGACGGCCCGCGGCGCACCGGCACCCGGACCGGGACCGGCAGCGAGCAGGACACCCGCGCGGGCGCCGCCGGTCAGCGCATCCGGGTCGCCCACTCCTGGACCTTTTTGATCCGCTCGCGGATCTGGCCGGCCGTCGCCTCCGCGCTCGGCGGGCCGCCGCAGACCCGGCGCAGCTCGGTGTGGATCACCCCGTGCGGCTTCCCGCTCTGGTGGACATAGGCGGCCACCATGGTGTTCAGCTGCTTCCGCAGCTCCAGCAGCTCCTTGTGGGAGACCACCGGCCGCCGCTCGGCGGGCAGCTCCAGCAGATCCGCCTCGGTGTCCGGCTTCTTGCGGCTGTGGGCGATCTGCCGCGCCTGCCGCTTGTGGAGCAGCATCTGCACCTGGTCCGGCTCCAGGAGGCCGGGGATGCCGAGGTAGTCCTGCTCCTCTTCGCTGCCCGGGTGCGCCTGCATGCCGAACTCGGCGCCGTTGTACATCACCCGGTCGAAGACGGCGTCCGACTCCAGGGCTTCGAAGGAGAGCTGGTCCTGTTCGCCGGTGTCCTCGTCCTGGAGCTTGTTCGCCTCGTCCATCTCCTTCTCGGACTCGGCGTACGGGTCCTCCTCGCCGGTCTTCTTCGGCCGGTCGAGGACATGGTCCCGCTCCACCTCCATCTCGTTGGCGAAGCCGAGGAGCATGGGGATGGTCGGCAGGAACACGGACGCGGTCTCGCCGCGCCTGCGCGAACGCACGAAGCGCCCGACGGCCTGGGCGAAGAACAGCGGGGTGGAGATCGTGGTGGCGTACACCCCGACCGCGAGCCGGGGCACGTCGACGCCCTCGGACACCATCCGGACGGCGACCATCCAGCGGTCGGTGCTCTCGCTGTACTCGTCGATCCGCTTGGAGGCGCCCGCGTCGTCGGAGAGGACGACGGTCGCCTTCGTCCCGGTGATCTCCCGGATGAGCTTCGCGTACGCCCGCGCGGAGTCCTGGTCGGCGGCGATCACCAGCCCGCCCGCGTCCGGAATGGCCTTCCGGACCTCCGTCAGCCGCTGGTCCGCGGCGCGCAGCACGTTCGGCATCCACTCGCCGCGCGGGTCCAGCGCGGTCCGCCATGCCTGGGAGATCGCGTCCTTGGTCATCGGCTCGCCGAGCCGCGCCGCGATCTCGTCGCCGGCCTTGGTGCGCCAGCGCATGTTGCCGCTGTACGAGAGGAAGATGACGGGCCGCACGACGCCGTCGTTGAGGGCGTGCCCGTAGCCGTACGTGTAGTCGGCGGACGAGCGGCGGATGCCGTCGTTGCCCTCCTCGTAGGTGACGAAGGGGATGGGGTTGGTGTCCGACCGGAAGGGCGTACCGGTCAGGGCGAGCCGCCGGGTCGCCGGGTCGAACGCCTCCAGGCACGCCTCGCCCCACGACTTGGAGTCGCCCGCGTGGTGGATCTCGTCCAGGATGACCAGCGTCTTGCGCTGCTCGCAGCGGTTGCGGTGGAGCATGGGGCGGACCCCGACACCCGCGTAGGTCACGGCCACGCCGTGGTAGTCCTTGCTCAGCGGGCCCGCGCTGTAGTCCGGGTCCAGCCTGATCCCTATCCGCGCCGCCGCGGCCGCCCACTGCTTCTTCAGATGCTCGGTCGGCGCGACCACGGTCACCTGCTGGACCACATGGTGGTGGAGCAGCCAGGACGCGAGGGTGAGCGCGAAGGTGGTCTTGCCGGCGCCGGGGGTGGCGACGGCGAGGAAGTCCCGCGGCTGCTCCTGTACGTATCGGTCCATGGCCCCCTGCTGCCAGGCGCGCAGCTTGCCCGCGGTGCCCCAGGGGGCCCGGCCGGGAAAGGCGGGGGAAAGGTGGTGGGAGTGGGAGGCGGTAGTAGTCACGGTCTCCGTGCGGCGATTCGTCGGGGGCGGGCGGGCACGCGCTCCGGCGGCCGTCCGGCCCGGCGCCCTCGCGTCGTGCCGGTCCGCGCCCCGGGGCTCGGTATGACAACCGGGCCACCCTACCGGTGCCCCCGCCCCGTTCCGGGCCGGACGAGGCCGCGGCCTCGGGGGGTGCGACCTACTTCACACGGAACCCGGTCCGGCCGCGCCCTCGTACAGTTCCCGCAGCCGCCCGGCGATCGCGGCGACATCCGCGACGGCGCCCGAGGCCACGCCGACGACCAGGTCGTACGCCGCGTCCTGGTCGACGCCGCGCAGGTCCAGGCCGTTGAGGTCGAGGAAGACGGCGGCGCACAGCCAGGCCGTCCGCTTGTTGCCGTCGACCAGCGGATGGTTCACCGCGAGGCCGTGGAGCAGCGCGGCGGCCTTCTCGAACGGGCCGGGATACGCCTCGACGCCGTACATGCGCGCGGCGGGCCGGTGCACGGCGGAGCCGAGCAGTCCGGGCTCCCGTACGGCGACGGGTCCGCCGAATCCGATGGCGGCGAGGTCCGCGGCCTCCAGGTGGGTCAGATAGCGGGTCACGGTCACTCTCCCAGCCGCCGCAGCAGGTCCGCGTGGCGCTCCGCGTACTCGGCCCCGGTCCGCCGTACGGCCTCGCGGTCGGCGGCGGCCGCCCGCTCCAGATAGGCGTCGACCGCCTCGGCCACCAGCTCGCCCACCGGGCGGCCGGTGGCCTCGGCACGGACGGCGAGGGCTTCGTACTGGTCGTCCCGGAGCCGGAGGACGAGGTCGTTGGTCATGCCATGGACCGTACTGATCACCGCCCGGCACCGGTACCGGATTTCGGCACCCCCGCCGGAAGGTCGTTGCTACCGGGCCCGGTGAGGCGGGCGTCGATGTGCTGGGGGCAGGCATAGAGCGTGCGGGTACGGCCGCCGGGTGCCGGGACGTCCCGTATCGCGACGGGCGCGGCGGTGCTGCGGCCGCAGACGCAGCAGTCCTCGCGCCGGGCCGCCGGGGGCCCGGCGGACAGGGCGAGGAGGTGCACGCCGATGCCCCGGGGCGCGATGTAGAGGGTCCGGTTCCCCCGGTGGAGGAAGCGCGTCCGGAGCGGGGTCGCGGACTGCCGGGCGAAATGTCTCCGGGCCTGGGCCCGGGTGGGCCCGCCGAGGGGCCGGGTCCACGGGTCGGCGGGCCCGGGCGGCGCCCCGGGGCCGCGGACGGGCTTCGCCGGGCGGCCGGCCAGGCGACGGGCGATACGGGCGATCAGTGCGCGCACGGTGTCGGCTCCTCGAACGGCAGGGGTCCCGGCCCGGGGCGGGGGCGGCCGGACCGGGACCCGGTCTCAGGGGTGCTCGTCGCCCGGCCCGGGCGCGGTATCGCAGTCGCGGTGCGCATAGAGACAGGGCCGGGCCCCGGAGGCGGAGAAGCCGTCGAAGACTTCGTTCTCCTCGGTGGCCTCGACGGGGCGCCCGCAGCGGACGCACCAGTCCATCCGGGCCGGGGTGCTCACGACGCCCCCCGACCGGCGATACGCAGCAGCGCCTCCGCGACCCGGAGTGTCTTGTCCGCGGCCCGGCGCAGCCCGTCGGCGTGCTCGGGGCACCCGTATACGGGACGGTCGGAACCGGACGCGGTGGGCACGGACGCAACGCGCCGGGTGCCCTCGCGGATACCGCAGATCCTGCACACCGGGCCCGGAGCAGCGGGGTTCGCGCTCACGACGCCGCCCGAACAGAGGGGCGGCAGAGCACGGGGGTCGGGACGGCACTGCGGGGTGCCGCACTCGCAGAGCGGCCAGTCCAAGGCCGGACGGTTCGGCCGCTCCGGCACCTTGGTGCCTCGCTTCTCGGTCATGAGAACCATGAGACTGCCGTCAAGGAGGCGTTCCCAGGGGAATCAGGAGGGGGAAAAATCCGTCAAGGGGGAAACGGAGGGGGAAGTACCGGTGACGATGGGCCAACGTCGTCGGACGATGGGCCTCACTCATGCCGCCAGCCGAGTCTTTCGGAGAGCTGTTACGCCGCCTCCGCGTCGAAGCCTCACGTACCCAGGAGGAACAGGCTGAGGTCGTCAACGCGGTCTCCGGCCGCGGCACACTGACACGGCGCGAGATCAGTCGCTACGAGAACAACGAGAACATCCCGACGAACCACACCGTCGCACACATCGCGATCGCCTGCGGTGTGTCATCCGATTACCTCCGGAAAGAAGCGGCCGACGCCCGTGAACGGCGGCGGAGAAGGGGAGAAGGGAGGGAGGAGGAGGAGGCGGATGACATGAAGCGACGTACGGTGTTGGAAGGGGCGATTCTCGGGGCCTCGGCAGCTTCCGCCGCTGAGCCATGGCAACGGCTGGCCCATGCGCTTGGGCGTGGCAGACGTCTCGACGCTCAGGCAGCCGGCGAGCTGAAGTCGCGTTCAGATGCGCTCCATATCAGTGAGTTGCAGCTCAGCGCCGATCAGCTGAGAAGCCAGGTGGAGGCTCACCTGGACGCGATTACCGCGGCTCTTCCCAGGGCCGGGGAGCATGAAAAGACTCTTGTCATTGCCGCGGGGGAAACCGCGGCCTTGGCCGGGTGGCTGGCCTGGGACCTGGGCGACCACGGCACTGCACGCGCCTACTACCGCGTCACGGCGGACTGCGCCGAGACCGCCGGGCATCCTCCGCTCCGTGCTCTGGCACTCGGCTACGCCAGCTACGGCGCGGCTGATCCCACCCAGGCCATCGAACTGCTCACCCTAGCCGCGGAGAATGTCAGGGGGCCGGGCTCGGCGACAGCGGCAACATGGCTCCATGCCAGGCACGCAGAGGAGGCGGCCGCCATCGGCGACACCACGGCCGCGCTGCGCGCTCTCGACCGGGCACAGACCGCATACGACTACGCCGACTACTCCGCCGAACAGTCCTGGGTCCGGTTCATGAGTCCGGCCCGCGTGGACTCGCTGGTTCTCTCCGTCTACGGGCGTCTTGCCCACCCGGAGTTGACCGACACGGTCAGCGCCGCCACGGATCGGCTGGGCACCGACCGGTCCGAGGCCGGAGTGGTCATTCTGGGAGACATCGCGGCAGCACTGCTTCAAAGTGGTGATCAGGAGAGGGGGGTTCATGTGGCGGCGGATTTCGCTGCGGCAGCGGCTGCCCGACCCAACACCATGGGACGGCACCGGGCACTGACGATCATGAGCAGGCTGCCTGCTCGGGAAAGAGACCTCGCGGAGCACTTCCGCGTTCTCGCGTCCTGAGCGGCGGCCCGTACCGGGAGCGGCCCGGTACGAGCTGCCCCACCCGCGAGGTCACCGGTCGGCGGTCTCCTCCGCCACCCACCGCAGGTACGCCTCCGATCCCCCGTCCACCGGCAGCACAATCCACTGCGGTACTTCGTACGCGTGCACCGACGCCACCCACGCCGCCAGCGCGGGCAGCCGGTCACGAGTCGTCTTGTACGAGATCCGCCACTCCCGCTCGACCTGAATCTCGTTCTTCCAGTGGTAAATCGCCTTGTGCGGTGGGTCGATATGCACACCGGCAGCGAGCCGGGCCTCCACCGCGCCCCGCGCCAGCGCCTCCGCCTTGCCCTCGTCGTCGATAGTGGTCTGCGCGACCACGATGTCCGTCGGCACGTCCGCTCCCTCCTCCGTCAGGGACAACGACCCTACCCAGACCGAGAACGGGGATTCGCAGGGCACGAATCGGCGCACCGAGCGTTCGGCGCACCCGCGCTACCGTCCCCATGATGACTTCGACGCAGCGCGCCCAGGAGAAAGCCGTCCGCGATGTCTGCCGCCGTGCCGGGCTGTCCACCGCCGGGCTGGGGCTGATCCGGCGGCACGCCACCGGGGTCTATCTACTGCCCGCTGAAGGCGCGGTGGCACGGGTGCGTCCAGTGAGCGAGTCGGTGGCCGCCCTCATGCTCTCCGAACTGCTGCGGTGGCTGATCGGCCTGGGCTATCCGGCGGTCGAACCGCTGACCGAACCGCTGCCGCCGAACTCAGGCACCGGCTCGACACCCTGAGGTCGGGCCGCCACGATGCCCGGTGGGGCCGACATTGAAAGCAGCTCTCCGAACAGTCGGCCCTGAACGCATCGTCGGCGCCGTGCCTCCTGCCGACCGCGGAGGCACTGGAGGAGAAGGAGACTGATGTGGACCGCAGGGAGCTCATCAGTGCCGGAGCGGGCGTTTTCGCGGGTGCGATGGTCCCGGGAGAGGCCTCGGCCCAGGAGGGCCGCCGGGTCGGGCAGGCCGATGCCGAGCGGCTCCGGCTCGCACTCGAGGATCTCCGGAGGCTCGACGACTACTCGGGCGGCGGGGTGACCTACCCGCTGGCGGTAAGGACGGCCCGGCAAATCGAGAACGTCCTCAGCAGGGCCGTCTACAGGGACGAAGTGGGGCGGCGGATGCTGGAGGTGCTCGCCGAAACGCATCAGCTCACTTCCTGGGTGGCCTTCGACTCGGGCAGGCTGGGTGAGGCCAGACGACTGGCCGAGCGGGCGTCGACGGCAGCGCATCAGGCGGGCAACCGGGTCCTCGCCGCTTCGGCGCTCTCCGAGCTGTCCTATCTGACGGCATCGGGACCGCAGCCGCGCGAAGCGGTGCAGATGGCCCGCGCCTCCCTGGCCCTGGCACCGCAGGACGCGCTCCCCGCCGCCCGCGTCCTCCTCGCGGACCGGCTCGCCTGGGCGTGCGCACGTACCGGCGACGCCCAGGGCGTCGACCGGGCCCTGGGGCTCTCCGAGGACTGCCACAACCGCCGGGACTCCGGCACGGAGCATGAACCGGACTGGGTGTACTGGATCAACCGCGAGGAGTCCCGGATCATGGCCGGGCGCTGCTGGGCCGAACTGCGCGAACACCGCCGCGCCCTGCCGGTGCTGGAAGGCATCGAGATGCCGTACGACGACACCCACTCCCGCGAAGTCGCGCTCTTCGCCTGCTGGCTGGCAGGCTCCTACATCGACGCGGGCGACATCGACCGCGCGGTGGCCTCGGCAACCCGCGCGGTCACCCTGGTCAAGGGCACCGACTCCCCACGCACCGACGACTGGGTCAGCGGAGTGCTCGACCGTCTGAAGGTCCACCACCGGGCACCTGGTGTCCAGGACCTCCTGGCGTCCTGGCCGGCCTGATCGTCCTGGGGTATGTCACAGACATCCGCCAGGACGCCAGGAGGCCGGCCTCAACCGCCCGGGGCAGGCCCGCTCACTTCCGCCAGAACAGGTGGTGCGTCACACCGCTCGGGCTCGGTACGACGTCCAGGTGGAACCGGTCGGTCAGCTCTTCGGGTGACTCCCAGAGCTTCAGTCCTGATCCGAGCTTCACCGGCGAGACCACCACATGCAGGGTGTCGACGAGGTCCGCGTCGAGGAACTCGCGGATGGTGCTGACCCCGCCGCCGAGGCGGACGTCCCGGCCCCCGGCCGCCTCCCGGGCCCGGGCCAGAACCGTGGCGGGGTCACCGGAGACGAAGTGGAACGTGGTGTCCGAGAGGGTGAACGACGGGCGCGGGTGGTGGGTCATGACGAACACCGGGGTACGGAACGGGGGCTCGTCACCCCACCAGCCGCGCCACTCGTCGTCCTGCCAGGGCCCGCGCTGGGGCCCGAACTTGTTGCGGCCCATGATCTCGGCGCCGATATCGCGCGCGTAATCCCGGGTGAAGTAGTCGTCGAGGCCCCGGCTCCCGCCGGGCTCCGTGCGCATGGGCCAGCTCGCGGTGGCCCCGGCCCAGGCAAAGAGCCGTTCGGGGTGCGGCAGCCCGAACGGGCATTCCAGGGTCTGGTCCGGACCGGCGGCGATACCGTCGGCCGAGACATTGAAGTTCTGGACCCGCAGCAACTGGGACATGTGTTCCTCCCGTGGTGTCGGACAACACCGGTGAGACTGCCCCGGGCGGGCAAACTCATCGGTCCGCCGCGCCGAGCCACGGGCCGGGCCGTTTCCGGCCCTGCCGCCCGCCCCCGCGGTCAGCGCGGCACGCCCGCCGTCAGACGGAAGACCACATTGGACGTCGCCCGTCTGATCCGCGACTTGGTGAGGGTGCTCGCCTTGACCGTCTTGAGGGCGTAGCCGTCGTCGTCGACCAGCAGCAGCGGCCAGTGGAAGGTGCCGGCCATGAAGACCGTGCCGCCGCCGTCGTGTTCCGTCACGGCGGTGTGCTGGACCTTCGTCTTCGCCTGCTTGGAGTCCTCGTAGCGGGAGTCCGCGAGCAGGGTCCGGCGGCCCCGGGGCTGCGGCGAGTGGATGTCGTAGCAGTCCGCCTCCACCCCGACCATATGGGGGAGCTGCTCGCCGTCCTTCACCCCGGTGCCGCGCCACAGCCAGTGCCCCGGCTGCCGGACCACCAGCGGTGTCGGCTTCTTCACGATGCCGCTGAACTGGATTCCCAGCAGCCGCTGCTCGGCCAGCGCCCGGTCCGGGAGGACCGACCGCCAGATGGTGGTGGCGCCGGACTCCCCCGCCCCCGGGTCGGGGGCGGTCTTGTAGCAGGCCACCAGCCGGTTCGGGCGGCCCGTCGCGGACCGCTCCAGCCGGATGTGGAAGTACACGTTGTTCGCGCCGAGGAAGGCGAGGTTGCGGCCCGCGGCGACGGCCCGGTCCGCCGCGTCGTACATCTGCTTCGACCAGTACTCGTCATGGCCGGGGAAGAACACCGCGCGGTACCGGGCCGGGTCCACCGCGCCGTCGTGCAGGTCGACGCTGCTCGCGTACGTGATGTCGTAGCCCATCTGCTCCGCCCAGCGGACGAACGCGGTGTCCATGTTGAACCAGGTCGGCGCGCCCGAGCCCGCGTAGGGCCGGTCGAACGAGACCTTCAGGGAGCGGCTC
Organism: Streptomyces sp. NPDC003691; assembly: GCF_053981115.1. Lineage (NCBI taxonomy): Bacteria > Bacillati > Actinomycetota > Actinomycetes > Kitasatosporales > Streptomycetaceae > Streptomyces > Streptomyces sp. NPDC003691. The sequence continues at coordinate 122,005 of NZ_JBSFNQ010000006.1, forward strand.
GCCGCACCCCCGGCCCCACCGCCGGGAAGGTAGCCGCCGTAGAGGTTCTTGCCGGTCTTCCCGTCCTTCGGCCACATGTTGTACGCCTGGTACGTGGTGAACGGGATCACGCACAGCAGCGCGGACGCCCGCTGCGGCTCGCGCACCACGAACGGGGTGCTGCTGCGGTAGCCGTCGTCCGTCGTGAACACGGCCTGGTAGAGCCCGGAACGCCAGCTCGTGGGGACGGTGATGCCCCAGGAACGCGTCCAGGCACAGGAGACGGCACCGGTCTCCGGGTCCGTCCGGGGCGCCGCCTGCCTGCGGCCCGTCAGGACCGGACTGGTGGTCATCAGCCGGGCGCCCTTGCCCCCGTAGTAACCGATCCGGAACACCGAGATCCGGTACGTCCGGGCGCTGCGCACCGAGATATGGAAGTCCACCACCTCGCCGTGCCCCGCCGAGGTGGTGGAGGTGTACCCCATGATGTGGCCGTAGGTGTCCGTGGACGCCTTGCCGATGCCCTGGTCCGGTATCCAGGCCCGGGACCCCGCCGCGCGGTTCTCGTCGGCGATGCTCCGGACCTGCACCGTCCCCGCCGTCGGGACCCTGGTGTAGGCCGCGGGCTCGACCCTGGTGAGCCGGGTGGTCGCTTCCGCGGCGGCCGCCCGGTCCGGGCGCAGCACCTTCTCGCGCAGGGCGTGCGCGCCGAGCGCGGTACCGGCGGTGGCGAGGGCGATCAGGGACAGCACCGACCGGCGCGGGGGTCTCGACGACATGGGGTCCTCCTGTGGGTTACAGAGGTATGAGCGCTGAGGGGCCCGGAGGGTTGCACCGGATATCTGATCGGAAAACAGGAGATCGACCGGACTGTCCGGTGGAAGGAGCGGATAAGGCCGCGGAGGGGCGGGCGAATCCGCTCTCCCGGCCGCGACACCGGCCGCGACACCGGGCGTGGCACGGGGCGTGGCACGGGGCGTGATACCGGCATTGACACCGGCCGCTTTCGCGGCCTCGGTAGGGTCGGTGGCCCGCGTTTCCCGATCAGGAGGAGACAGACATGACGGCGGACATCGTGGTCGCCCAGACCACTGTCGACGACGAGGGCAGGGCCGAGACCCTGGCGCTGGGCGCGGTGGAGGCGCGCCTCGCGGCCTGCGCGCATATCGATCCACCGGTGAAGGCGGTCTACCGCTGGGAGGGCGCGGTCCAGGTCGAGAAGGAGTGGCGGATCTCGTACAAGACGTCGCGGGACCGGCTGCCCGCGCTGGCGGAGTGGGTCGCCGCCGGGCATCCGTACTCCGTGCCGGAGTGGATCGTCCTGCCGGTGGACGGCGGCTCGGAGCCGTATCTCGCCTGGGTGGCGGAGGAGAGCACTCCGCCGCAGGGCGCGGAGTGACCCCGGCCGCGGGCGGGGCGGTCCCGCCGGAGGGCGCGGCCGCGGGCGGTGGGGCCGTACCACCGGGGGCCGTTGTTCTGGAGCGTCTCGACGGCCCGGCGGCCGCCCGGGCCGAGGACGCGTTCCGGCTCGTCTACACCGAGGTGTTCGCGGAGCCGCCGTACGGCGAGACCGACGCCGACGTGGCCGTCGCGTTCGAGCGCTTCCGGCCCCGGACCGGCGAGCCCGGTTTCCGGGGCGCCCTGGCCAGGACCGCGCGGGGCGAACCGGTGGGGATCGCGTACGGCTGGGCGCTGCCGCCGGAAACGGACTGGTGGGACCGGCTGGCCGAGCCCGTCGACGAGGAGACCCGACGCGAGGACGGCCACCGCACCTTCGGGCTGATGGAGCTGGCGGTACGCGGCCGGTGGCGCGGGCACGGCACGGCCCGGCGGCTCCACGACAGCCTGCTCGACGGCCTCGGGGCGGAGCGGGTCCTGCTGAACGTGCTTCCCGCGGCCGGCGCCGCCGCGGCCGCCTACCGCTCCTGGGGGTACCGCAGGATCGCGGAGTTCCGGCCCGCGGACGGGACGGACTCCTACGACCTGATGATGCTGCGGCTCCGCTGAGCCCGGCCCCGGCGGGCAACCGCCTGGCGGGGGGCGGGGTCCTGGGCCGGGCGCGGGCGGAATCCCGCACCGAAGCCGGAGCCGGACCCGGGGCGGGCCGGACCCGGAGCCGAGCCGGAATCGGGGCGGGCACCCGCGACGCCGGGCCGGACCGGAACCGGGAGCAGGCGGATTCCGGCGCCGAAGCCGGAACGGGACGGGAGCCGGGGCCCGGGGCCCGGGGCCCTGGCCCTACGCCGGGGCTCCCGGCCCGGCCGGGGCCGGTGCCGCCGGGGCCGGGACCTTCAGCCGGGTCGTGACCCAGGCGCCCGCCAGTGCCACCAGCGCCATCGGGACGAAGACCACCGCGAACGCCGCCGGGTGGGAGCCTCCCGAGGACGCGGCCGCCGTCGCATGGTGGCCCACCGCGCCGCCGCCGAGGGCCGCGAACGCCGCGCCGCCCGCCGCGAGCAGCATGATGTTGGAGAGGCCGTCGGAGATCTGGAGGGCCGCGGAGTTGGCCCCGGCCTCCTCGGGCGCGGAGAGCTTCAGCAGCATGACGCTGGTCGACGCGATGACCATGCCCATACCGAAGCAGCCGATCGCCCAGGTCACCGCGAGCGCCCAGACCGGGACGGCGTCGATGAGCACGGTCGGGGCGGCGGCGATCGCGAGACCGCAGAGCACCATCCCGCCGGCCATCAGCTTCTCGCGGTACGGCTCCATCCGCGGCCGGGACTGGAGGAACGAGCCCAGGGCCCAGGTCAGCCCGCCCGCGGCCAGGGAGAAGCCCGCCATCGTCGGGGAGAGTCCGCGCTGGGTCACCAGCATCAGCGGGATAAACGATTCGGCAGCGATGAACGAGCCCGCCGCCAGACCGCGCAGCAGCACCACGGACGGCAGTCCGCGCGCCGCCCGGTAGGTGCCCTTGGGCAGCAGCCCCAGGACCGAGGGCACCAGCAGTGCCGCGCCCGCGGCGGCCGGCAGCAGGGAGAGCCAGACCAGGTCCTGCGCCGCGTACTGGAGCAGTCCGGCGCCCAGCGAGATGCCCAGCGCCAGCCGGATCCGGCGGCGGTCGAACGGCGGCCGGGCCGCCTTCCGGCCGGCCGGGGCCGCCGTATCCGCCGGGCCCGCCGGGCCCGCCGGGCCCGAGGTCATCCGCCGGATCGCCGGCAGCGCGAGGGCCAGCGGGAAGACCACCAGCGCCGGGATACCGAGGAACACCCACCGCCAGCCGAGCTGCTCGGTCACCGTGCCGGAGGCCAGCGGGCCCACGATCGACGGGATGATCCAGCTGGCCGCGAAGGCCGCGAGGATCTTGGGCCGCAGATGCTCGGGGTACGCCCGCCCGATGACCACGTACAGCGCCACGATCACCAGTCCGCCGCCCAGGCCCTGGACGGCCCGGCCCAGGATGAACAGCCACATGGCGGTCGCCGTCCCGGAGAGCACCAGTCCGACGGCGAAGGCCGCGATTCCGGTCGCCAGCGGCCGCAGCGGGCCGTCCCGGTCGGCCCACTGCCCGGCCACCACCATGCCCAGCAGGCTGGTCGTGAAGTAGGACGAGAAGGCGAAGGCGTACACCTCGACGCCGTTCAGCTCCCGGGCCGCCACCGGCATCGCCGTGCCCACGGCGGTCGCCTCGAAGGCGATCAGCAGCACCACGGCGATGATGCCGATGCTGAGGGCCCGGTACGTACGGCTGAGCACGCCGTCCCCGGCGTCGGCGACCGGTGCGCCCGGCCCGCCAGGACCGGTGTCCCGGACGGCCGCGGGACCCTCCGGAGCAGGGGATATGACAGGACCTGCGGGCTGCTGGGCGGCCTCCGGGCCACGGGGTTCGACGGTGCTCATCAGCCCAGGGTAAGTGCCATAGGCAACTATGAAACCTGTCGCGGGTCGGGGATCGTTCTGGTCCCTTCGGCCTACGACTGTGAACGGAGCATGGCGGTCGTGTTGCGGGGGCCCCGACTCCCTTGGCCCGTACGGCCGCTGGGCCCTACGGTCGTGACCAGAGGGAAAGCCCGGCCGGGAGAAGCACAGGTGAAACCCGGCGGGGAAAACTCACGACCGTGTACCCGAGAGGTTCAGGGACTCGTCTGCAAAACGAGTTACGCCGGTTCGATTCCGGTCACGGTCTCGGTCCGTCCCGCCTTCGGGCGGGCGACCCATGGCAGCGCCCATGGCAACAGGGAACGGGTCCGGCCGTCCTCCTCCGGCGGAAGGGGGGCGGCCGGACTCGTGGCATGTCCGGGCCGGGCCGGAGCCGTACACACCGATCACGGCGGGTACGCGGGCCACCGGCCCCCGCAGACGGCCCCCGGTAGGCGGGTACGCGATCACGGCGGGCCCCCGGCACGGCGTCCGCGCGACCCCGGGCACCCGGCCCTCTCAGACCCGCGCCTCCGGCAGCCCCGCCAGGATCGCGTCCACGGTCTCCGCCACGGTCAGACCGCCGGAGTCCAGCCAGAGGCCGATCCGCGGTGTCTCCTTCCGCAGCAGCTCGTCCATGCCCTCCGGGGTCCAGCCCAGGCCGTAGCCGGTCTTCGGGCGGGCCGCCTCCCGGGCCGCCACCGCCGCCGGGGCGGGCGCCAGCACCACCACGTACAGCGGCCGGGTGCGGACGAGGGAGACGAACGCGGGCAGCTCCGCACCGATCACGATGTCCTGGACGACCGCGGTCCAGCCCGCTTCCGCGTAGAGGTCGGCCGCGCTCGCCGAGATCCGGTGCCGGAGCCGGAGCTGTTCCAGCACCCGGGCCCGGTCCGCCTCGTCGGCGCTCATCTCCGCCTGCCCGGACACCATCATCCGGCGGAAGGCATCCCCGCGGACATGCGCGGACCGGGGCAGGCGTTCGGCCAGCGCCTGGGCGACGGTGGACTTCCCGGCGGCCATGATGCCGGTGACAAGGACGACGGAAGAGCCGGGATCCACGGGGCCGGTGGGGGTGAGGGGGGTGGTGTGATCGGTCATACGCCGACGCTAGGCGCGCCGGACGCCCCCGCTCCACCGAATTCCCGCGGGGGGCTCCGGAGAACGCACCGGGTGGGTGCCGGGGGGCGCGCCCGGTGTGTGCCGGGGTGCCGTCCGAAGGACCCGGCGGACAGGACCGGCGGAGAGGACCCGGACCCCGGCCTGCGCCGGGCTGCCGCTCGCCGGGGAAGGCTCCCGGGGCCCGGCCCCGGCATCACATATGCGCGACCGCCGCCTGGGGGCGGATCGGCAGACGGTTCACCGGGCGGCCGGTCGCCGCCCGTACCGCCGCCGCGACCGCCGCGGGCGAGGTCACCACCGGCACCGCGCTCGCGGGCTTCGCCCCGAAGGAGGCGACGACGTCCCGCTCCTCCACCAGCTTCACGATCCGGATGTCCGGCGCGTCCAGCGCGGTCGGCAGGGCGTAGCCGGTCAGATCGGGGCGGCGGACGACACCGCGGTTGGTGCGGAGGTTCTCGGTGAGGGCGGTACCGACCCCGAGGGTGATGCCCGCTTCGATCCGGACGGCGAGCTGCGCCGGGTTGAGGATCCGGCCGACGTCCTGGGCGACGGCCATCTCGACGACCCGGACCGCGCCGAGTTCGATGTCGACGTCGACGACCGCGCGGACCGCGCAGAAGGCGAGGCCGACGAAGGCGTCGCCCTGGCCGGTCTCGTCGAGCGGCTCGGTGGGGTGCGGCCGGCACTGCGCGGTCGCCCACAGCTCCTTGCCGTCGAGGGCCTCGGCGACGGACACCGAGAGCACCCCGTCGTACGAGGTGATCTTGCCGTCGGCGATCTGGAGCAGCTCCGTGGACATCCCGAACTGGTGCGCCAGCGGCTGGAGGAGCTGGGTGCGGACCATCTTGGCGGCCCGCTCCACCGCACCGCCCGAGACCCAGGTGTGCCGCCCGTGGCAGGCGGCGCCCGCCGGGGGCTGGTCGGTGTCGACGGAGGCCACGTGGACCTCGTCGATACCCAGGGTCTCCTGGACGATCTGGCGGGCGAGGGTGGTGAAACCGGAGCCGGTCTCGACGGCCGCGCAGATAACGGTAGCGACGCCGTCCTGGACCTTGACGGTGGCGGTGGACACCTCGTCGGTGCCCTCCGCGCCGAGCATATGGACCATGCCGATGGCATAGCCCACGCCCCGCCGTACGGCAGCCGGTTCGCCCGCGCCCTCGGGGCCGCCGGGCAGCAGCCAGTCGTCCTCGGGCGAATCCTTCGGCAGCGGCGGGAGGGGATGGTCCCGGACGGCTTCGAGCAGTTCGGCGACGGGCGCGGGGCAGGTGACGGTCTGGCCGGTGGGGAGGATGTCGCCGGTGGCCAGGACATTGCGCAGCCGGATATCGGTGGGGTCCATGCCCAGCTTGTTCGCCAGCTTGTCCATCTGCGCCTCGTAGGCGGCGCAGACCTGCATGGCGCCCTCGCCGCGGACATGGCCGGACGGCGGGTTGTTGGTGCGGACCGCCCAGCCCTCGATAAAGGCGTGCGGGACGACGTACGGACCGCAGGCGAAGGCGACGGCGGCGGCCAGCGACTCGGACGAGGAGTCGGCGTAGGCACCCGCGTCCAGCAGCAGTTGCGCCTCGACCTTGACCAGCCGGCCCTCGGCGTCGGCGTGGTGCCGGTAGCGGAGCAGGGTGGGATGGCGGTGGGCGTGCCCGAGGAAGGACTCCTCGCGGGTGGCGGCCAGTTTCACCGGGCAGCCGGTGCGCAGCGCCAGCAGGCCGAGCGGCAGCTGGAAGCCGGGGTCCTCGCGGTCGGAGGTGGCGCCGGGCACCCCGGTGACGACGATCTTGACCCGGTCGGGCTCCAGGCCGAAGCAGGCGGCGGCCAGATCGCGGTCGGTGTGCGGGTCGGTGGAGGCGACGTACAGCTCGACGCCCCCGTCGGGGCGGGGCACCGCGAGCCCGGCCTCGGCGCCGATGGGCGCGGGGTCCTGGCGGCCGATGCGGTAGAGGCCCTCGACGACGACCTCGCCGGTGACATCGGGGTCGCCGTAGCGCAGCGGGATATGCCGGATCAGATTGCCGTCGGGGTGCAGCGGCTCGGCCTCGAAGGCGAGTTCGGGGTCGGTGACCGGCTCCAGCACCTCGTACTCGACGGCGATGGCGGCGGCGGCCAGCCGGGCGGTGTCCGGATGGTCGGCGGCGACGGCGGCGATGGCCTCGCCGTGGTGGCGGACCAGTTCGGCGGCGAAGACCGGCCGGTCGGCGATCCGGCGGCCGTAGGCGGTGTCACCCGGGATATCGCGGTGGGTGATCACGGCCCGGACGCCCTTCATCCGCTCCGCGGCCGAGGTGTCGACGGAGGTGATGCGGGCGTGCGGGTGCGGCGAGCGCAGGATCGCCGCCCAGAGCAGGCCCTCGGCCCAGAGGTCGGAGGCGTACGGGAAGGTGCCCTCGGTCTTGGCGCGCGCGTCGGCCGGCGGCAGGGACGTGCCGAGGCCGTGGGGCTGCGGTCCGGGGACGGGCCCGGGGACCGTACCCGCCCGGGGCGTCGCGGTGGTGGTCGCGGTGGCGTCGCTGGTCACGCCATGCCTCCGTCATGGGGGTGGGGCTGCACACTACCCGCACCGGGAGGCGCCTGGTGCGGAATACGGGCTTCCGGGCCGGGGCCCTCCGCCGGGTGTCCGGCGTCCTCCGCCACCGCGGCGCTCGCCTCGCGCTCGGCGACGACCTGGCGCACGGCGTCCAGCACTCCGCGGTAGCCGGAGCAGCGGCAGAGATTGCCGCAGAGCGCCTGCCGGGTCTCCAGTTCGGTGGGGTGGTGATTGCCCTCCAGCAGATCGTGGACGGTCATCGCCATACCGGGGATACAGAAGCCGCACTGGACGGCCCGCCGCTCGGCCAGCGCCCGCTGGACGTCGGAGGGTTCGCCGTCGGCGGCCAGGCCCTCGACCGTACGGACCTCGGTACCGGCCGCGGTCGCGGCGGGCACCAGGCAGGAGGCCACCAGCCGGCCGTCGACCTGGACGTTGCAGGCACCGCACTCGCCCTGGGAGCAGCCGTCCTTGGCACCGGCCAGGCCGAGGCGCTCACGGAGGACGTAGAGCAGGGACTCGCCGATCCACGCGTCGGTGACGGGCCGGTCGGTGCCGTTGACGCGCAGGACGTACGAGGTCGGCGGGTGCTCCTCGAAGACGGGCGCGGGAACGGCCTCGGCATCGTCCTCCGGCTCGGATTCGGGGCCGGACCCGGACTCGACTTCGGGACCGGATTCGAGGCCGGATTCGGGGCCGGATTCGGGGCCGGGCTGCGGTTCGGGCAGTGCCTCGGACTCGGGCCCGGTCCCGGCGTCGGGCCCGGCCTCGGGACCGGATTCCGGTTCCGCTTCCGTTTCCGGTTCTGATTCCGGGAGGGAGGCTTCCGGTTCCGCTCCGGGCGGCGCGGCGGCGGGCGGGCCGGGTTCGGACGCCGGCTCGGCCTCCGGCCCGGCGACTCCGGCGGCTTCGGCGGCCTGCGGATGGGCCGGGTGCTCCACCGGCCGCTCGACGGCGGGCGCGGCGGCCTGCGCCGGAGCGGGGTGCCCGGCGGAATGCCCGGCCTGTCCGGCGGCGGGGGCGCTGTGCCCGGTGAGGTCGGCGGGGTCGGCGAGTTCGGCGTGATCGGGGTGGCTCGGGTGGCCGGCGTGGTCAGGGTGGCCGGTGGGTCCCGCGCCCCCGGGACCGGCGGCGTGGCCGGGGTGCCCGGTGTGCTCGGCCGGAGGCGCGTGCTCCACCGGCGGGGCATATCCGGCCGCGGCGTGTTCGACCCCTTCGGGGTGCCGCTGCGGCGGCTCCGCCGCCCACGGCGCGGGGGCGCCGCCGGGGAGCGTCGCGGGCGCTCCGGCCGCCCAGGGCGCGCCGGAGCCGCCCGGCAGGGTCTCCGGGTGCGCGGTCCCCGCGGCGGCCCCGTGGACCTCCTGGGACGGCGCGTGCGGCGCCTGCGGGGCGTGCCACTGCTGCCCCTGGAGCATCGCGGGCGTGTACTCGCCGGTCTCCTCGGGGATATCGCCGCGGGCGACCGGGATGGTCCACTGCCCGGTGATATCGGTGGCGGGCCCGCCGCCCGGCTGCTCCGGGGCGTCCGGGAAGATCCACTGGCCGGTGGCGTGCGGATCGTGCGGACGCTGCGGCTCGTCGGTGTAGGGCGCGGCCGGCTCGGGCCAGCCGCCGTGGGGCTGCCCCGGCGCCTGATGGTGGCCATGGCCCTCGGCGAGGGCGTCCGGCGGCACCTGGGGGTCGGCGACCGGCGTCAGCGGAAGGATCATCGGCGGCACATAGCCGTGGCCCGGCGCCTCCAGGGGCGCGGCGTGCAGCGCGTCCTCCGGGGGCAGTTGGACGAACGCGGTCGCCTCGTGGTCGAACGCGCCCTGGGGCATGGGCTGCCAGCCGCCGTGCCCGGTCTGCTGCGGGTGCGGATACTGCGGGTGGTGGCCCTGAAGGCCCTGCTGCCCCGGGTGCTCGCGGTGCTCGTGCTCCGCCGACTGCCCGGTGCCCGGCGCCCGGCCGCCGCCGGTGTCGGCCGTATGGGCCGTATTGCCGGTGTGCCCGGTGTTTCCCGTATTGCCGTTGGTGCCGTTCACGACAGCGCCCTCCCCAGTGCACGCCGGGCCAGCGCGGCGACCGTGCGCCGCAGATGCAGTACGGCGGGTGGCAGCACCTGCTGCTCCTCGCCCTCGGCGGCCGGTTCCGGATCCGGGATGCAGGCCGCGGCGACGTACTCGCCGAACGCCGCCAGCGCCTCGGCCGCCAGCCCGCGCTCGCCGTCCCAGTCGATCAGGGACGCGATCCACCGCTCGGCCTCCAGCGGGCGCAGCGGCATCGGCGCGATGGCGCCGACGGCGCAGCGCACCCCGCGCCGCTGCGGATCGAGGACGACCGCGACCGACGCGGTCGCCCGGCCCGGACCGGTGCGCCCGGTGGCCTTCAGGAAGACCTGCGGCGCATGCAGCAGCGGTACCCGTACATAGCCGATGAGTTCGGCGGGACCCAGCAGGTCGCGGCCCGCGAGCAGATGGGCGACGGGGGTCTCCCGGCGGACCCCGCCGGGGCCCGCGATGATCAGCTCGGCCTCCAGGGCGGCGAGCACGGGCAGGGTGTCCCCGGTGGGCGCGGCGGAGGCGATATTGCCGCCCAGCGTGCCCGCGTTGCGGATCTGCGGCGGTCCGGCCGCGCGCGCGGACGCCGCGAGCGCGGGGATGAGCGCGGCGAAGTCGGGCCGTCCCATCCGCGCGTGGGTGAGTCCGGCGCCGAGGAGCGCGTGTCCGCCGTCCTGGTAGCGCCAGCTCCGGATCTCGCTGATCCGGCCGAGGCCGACGAGCCCCGCGGGCCGCAACTGGCCCCGGTTGACGGCGGCCATGAGGTCGGTGCCGCCCGCCACCGGTACGGCCGCGGGCATGTCCGACAGTGCCGCCACGGCTTCGTCGAGCGAACCCGGCAGCGTCACCGACTGCGCTGTCCGCGGTGCGTGCGTGGTCACCTAGCTGCCCCTTCCCGGTGTACCGGCGTCCCGCCTGTGTTGCCGTACCGTACGTGCTCACAGCCCGGACGTGGCAACTCTGGCACATCTTCCGGACCGACCGGCGGGAGGGTCCACGAAGGACCCGTCCACGACAGATGCCACCTTTACTACCCCGATGCACCCCTTTCACCCGCGCCATCCGGCATCCCCCGAGGAGCCCGAAATGGCGTGGCACGCCCGTCAGTACCCGAATCGCACGGTCCCGGTGGAGACCTCCCGGTCCGGCCCCGCCCCGGCGGCCGGGACCGGGGCGCCGCCGGACCCGGGGGCGGGGCGCCGCCGGACCCGGGGGCGGGGCGCCGCCGGGCGCGTAGCCGGCCGTCGTACCGGCGCGGCCGGGTCCGTACGCGACCGTTGCACGGGCCCCGGGGCGGTAGGTACGAAACCGGCGGGCCGGTGCGCAGGACGGCTGGATCCGGCCGTACGGCGGTGGCCGCGCGCAGGGGGCCCGCACGGCCCGGGCCGCCCGCCGCAAGGTCCGCCGCAAGACCCGCTGCGGAGTTCGCCGGGAGACCCCGCGCGAGGCCCGGGTTCCGGTTCCGCTTCCGTTTCCGTACGGCCCCGGACGCTCCCGTTCCGGCCGGGCCGCTCCCGCCCGTACGGCCCCGGAGCCGTACGGCCGGAGCCCCTCAGGACCGGCTCCGTACGGCGGCCCGCCGGGCGGCACGCTCCCGAACCGGATGCAATGTCCCCGAACCCGGCGGGAGGCCGCCGCGCCGGGACGGCGTTGCGCGGGCATGCCGACGGGGCCGGGCGCGAACGCCCGGCCCCGTCACGGGCGATGTCACACGTTCGGCGGCGCACCCTCCAGCGGGCGGCCCTTGATGCCCGGGCGCTTCTGCCAGGGCAGCGGCCCGCCGGGGCGGCGGTAGTCGACGCCGAGCGCGTCCAGCCGCGGGTAGTGCGCGCCCATCCGGCCCTCGAAGCCCGCCCAGTCCCGGTCCTCCGGCGGTCCCAGCGGGGACCAGGCGACCTCGGCGAAGGCGGCGAGGCGCGGGAAGACCTGGTAGTCGACGCGGGAACGATCCTGCATGACCTCGGTCCAGACGTTCGCCTGGGTGCCCAGCACCCGGGTCGCCGACTCCGCGTCCAGGGACGGCGGAACCGGCTCGAAGCGGTACACGTCCTCCAGGGTGCGGACATAGCCGATGGGCATCGGCTCGTCGGGCCCGCCGGCCTGGCGGTGGTCGAGGTAGACGTGCTGCTCGGGGCACATCACCACGTCATGGCCCGACCGCGCGGCCTCGATACCGCCGGCGTAGCCGCGCCAGGACGAGACGGCGGCACCGGGCGCGAGCCCGCCCTCCAGGATCTCGTCCCAGCCGATCAGCCGGCGGCCGCGGTCGGCGAGCCAGGTGTCGAAGTGGCGGATGAACCAGGACTGGAGGCCGTCCTCGTCGCCGACGCCCAGCTCCGCGATCCGGGCCTGGGCCGCCGGGGACTCCTTCCACTGGCCCTTGGGGCACTCGTCGCCGCCCATGTGGACGAAGGGCGAGACCTCGGCGGGGAAGAGGTCGAGGACCTCCTCCAGCACCTCCTCGTAGAACCGGAGGACCTCGTCGGTGGGGGCGAGGACGTTCGGGCTGACGCCCCAGGTGTCCCAGGGGCTCAGCGACGCGGTGTCGACGACATCGGTGTTGCCCAGCTCCGGATAGGCCGCGATGGCCGCCTGCGAGTGCCCCGGGAGGTCGATCTCGGGGACGACCCGGATATGCCGCGCGGCGGCGTAGGCGACGATCTCACGGATGTCGTCCTGGGTGTAGTAGCCGCCGTACGGCTTCTCGTCCCACAGCTCGGAGGCGCGGTGGCCCCACTTCGTCCGGTGCCGCCAGGCGCCGACCTCGGTGAGCTTCGGGTGGCGCTTGATCTCGATGCGCCAGCCCTGGTCGTCGGTGAGATGGAAGTGGAAGACGTTGAGCTTGTGCGCGGCCAGCAGGTCGAGCAGCCTCAGCACGTCGTTCTTGGGCGTGAAGTGCCGGGACACGTCCAGCATCAGCCCGCGCCAGCCGAACCGGGGCTCGTCCTCGATGGTCTGCGCGGGGATCGCGGGGATCACGGAACCGGGGGCGGGCGCGGCCCGGAAGGCTCCCGGGCCGAGCAGCTGGCGCAGGGTCTGGGCGCCCCAGAACACCCCGGCGCCGCTGCCGCCGCGGATCTCGGCCCCGGTCTCCGCGGTGACGGTCAGCCGGTACTCCTCGGCCCCCAGCCCCTCGTCCACGACGAGCGCGACCGTGTTCGGCCCGCCCGCCGGCCCGGGCGGCAGCGGCAGACCGAGGGATCCGCCCACGGCCCCCCGGAGCCAGCGCTCCACGGCCTCGGTGCCGGGGCCCGCGGCCAGCACGGTGGCGGCGTCGGGGGTGAACGTCCCGCCGCCCGCCGCCGCGGTGACCGAAACCGGTGCGGGAATCAGTCCCGCGGCCCCCACCGGGCTCCCGGTCCCCGCCGTCGCTGCTGTGGTGTCGCTCATACCGTCTCTGCCTTCCTCTCGGTCGTCGGTCGTCTCTGCCGCCGCGGGCCGCTTCCGGCGGCCCGCGGACGGATCCTTTCCCCCGGAACGGCGGTCAGTCCTTGACCGCGCCACCCAGTCCGGAGACCAGTCTCCGCTGTACGAGTACGAAGAAGATGAGCACCGGGATCGTCATCACGGTCGACCCGGCCATGATTCCGCCCCAGTCGTTCTCGTCCGGCTTGAAGAAGACGAGCAGTGCCATCGGCAGGGTCGACTGGGAAGTGTCGCTGATGATGAACGACTTCGCGAAGAGGAAGTCGTTCCAGGTGGAGATGAACGAGAACACGCTGGTGGCCACGAGCCCGGGGAACACCAGCGGGAACAGGATCTGCCAGAGGAAGCGGGTACGGCTGGCGCCGTCGATGTACGCGGCTTCCTCCAGCGCCTCGGGGACCGCCTTGACGAATCCCCTGAGCATCCAGATCGCGAACGGCAGGGAGAACGCGATATGCGGCAGGATCAGCGACCAGAGGGTGTTGAGCTGCCCCAGATCGCGCATCAGGAAGAACATCGGAATGGTCAGCGCCTCGATGGGGACCATCTGCGCGACCAGGAACATGATGAGCAGTGTCGTACGGAACTTGAAGCGGAAGCGGGTGACCGCCGTGGCCGCCAGGAACGCGATGAGCGCCGAGGCCAGGACCACCGCTCCGGCGACCATCAGGCTGTTGAGGAAATACCGCCCGAATTCCTGCTGCTCGAAGACCCGGCGGAAGGAGTCCAGGGAGGGATTGAGGGTCCAGGGCTTCGCGTCGGTGGACTGGATCTCGCCCGCCGGCTTGAACGCCGAAAGCACCATCCAGTAGAGCGGAAAGGCCACCACGACGGCGGTGAGAAGGGCCGCCGCCTCGGCGGCGAGCCGCCACGGCTTACGGATCAGCGGCCCCCGGCGGCGGGCCGGAGCGCCGCCTTCCGGTGCGGTGGCGGAACCGGCGGCGGCCGCCTTCTCCGGCCCGTTCGAGGGAGCGTTCACGGTGCTGCTCACAGTTCTTCTCCCTGGCGTCGCATGAGCCGCAGATAGACGAGCGTGACGGCCAGCAGAATCAGCAGCATCACCACGCCGATGGCCGAGCCCAGGCTGTACTGCGAGGAGGCGAAGGCCTTCTGGTACGCGTAGACGTTGAGGACGAGATTCTGTCCGGCGATTCCGCCGCCGGAGGTCATCACATAGATCTGGGTGAAGACCTTGAAGTCCCAGATGATCGACTGGATGGTGACGACCACCAGAATGGGCCGGAGCATCGGCGCGATGATCGAGCGCCAGATCTTCCACTGCGACGCGCCGTCCAGCGACGCCGCCTCCAGCACTTCGGACGGGATCGACTTGATGCCCGCGTAGACGGTCACCATGACGAACGGGAACGAGCACCAGACGACCTCGAAGAGGACGAGGGCGAAGGCGCTGTAGCGCCCGTACGTCCACGAGTAGTCGCCGAGCCCCAGCAGCCGGTTCACCGGGCCGTGGTCCGGGTCGAAGAGGAAGACCCAGACCGTGGAGCCGGTGATGGCGGGGGTCGCCCAGGCGCCGAGCGCCGCCATCATCAGGGCGAGCCGGGGCAGCGCCCTGATCCTGGTCAGCAGGACGGCCAGGGCGCAGCCGACGACGAGGGTGGCGATCACGCAGGAGGCGGCGAAGACCACCGTCGCCAGCAGGACGTCCCAGAACTGCCGGTCGGAGAAGAGCTCCTGGTAGTTGCCCAGCCCCTTGAAGGTGGTGGGTTCGCCACCGCTCACCTGGGCCTGGGTGTACTCCAGGAAGGAGATCAGGCCGAGCTGGTAGATCGGGTAGACCAGCAGTCCGGCGAGGACGACGAGCGCGGGCGCCAGATACAGCCAGGGCGTCCACCCGCTGCCGCGCCGCCCCGCGCCGCCCCGTCCTATCCGGTTCCGGCCGGGCCGGCGCCCCTCCGGGGCGCCGGCTGCCGGGGCGGCGGTCTTCACCGCGCCCGGCTCCGCTGTCGCTTCGTGCGTCATATCGGTGTGCTCTCCGGTTCGGGTCGGTCCGGTCCGGTCAGCCCGCGGACGTGAAGGCGGCGTCCATCTTCTTGGCGGCGTCGTCGGACGCCTTGGCGACGTCCTTCTTGCCGCTGACGATCTCCTGGAACATCGTCGGCAGAACCGTTCCGGCGTCGATCTGGCCCCAGGCCGGGGAGGCCGGGACGAACTTGGCTCCGGCGGCCAGGGTGTCGACGAACGGCTTGACGAAGGGCTCCTTGGCGGCGACCTCGGTACGGACGTCGGTGTAGGTGGGCAGGAAGCCCATGGCGTCGAAGAACTTCCGCTGGGTGTCCTTGCTCGCGAAGGACTTCATCAGGTCGACCGCGAGGGTGCGGCGGGAGCTGCTCTTGAGGACGCCGATGTTGTTGCCGCCCGCGAAGGCGGGGGCGATCTCCCCGGGCTTCACGCCGGGCAGCGGGACGACCGCGTACTTGCCCTTGACGGCGCCCGCCTCGACGGCCGCGTGGCTGAAGTCGCCGCCGATGGCCATGGCGGCGGTGCCCGAGGCGAAGGCGGTGACGGTGGCGTTGCCGCCCATCGTGGCGCACTTGGCGGCGGGACAGTTGTCGTCGCCGAAGAGGGACGTGTAGGCCGTGATGCCCTTGCGGGCCTCGGCGCTGTTGATGGCGGCCTTGTACTTGCCGCCGCTCTCGGTGGCTATCTCGCCGCCGTTGGACCAGATGAACGGCATCGCGCCGTAGAGGTAGGTGCCGCCGACCGCGAGGCCGTAGAGGTTCGGCTTGGCCTTGCGGATCTGCTTGGCCGTGGTGATCAGCTCGGCCTGGCTGGTGGGCGGCTTGAGGCCCAGCTCCTTGAAGACGTCCGTGCGGTAGTAGAGGGCGCGGACGCCGACGAAGAAGGGGGCGCCGTAGACCTTGCCGCCGACGGTGACGGACTGCTTGGCCGTCGGGTCGGTGTCCTTGGCGTCGGCCCAGTCGCCGAACTCCTTGGTGACGTCGGCGAGCCCGCCGTCCTTGACGTAGCCGGCGGTGTCGGTGTTGCCGTACTCGATCAGGTCGGGCGCGCTCTTGGGGTCGTTGAAGGCGGCCTTGATGCGCTGCGCACGGGTCTCGACCGGGATGTACTCGACCTCGACCTTGGCGTCCTTGTTCTTCGCGGTGAAGCCGGCGATCGCCTCGTCCACGATCTTCTTCTTGGGGTCGTTGTTGACCTCCTGGAAGAGCCAGACCCGCAGCGTGCCGGACTTCTCGTCCTTCGACGAGCTGTTGTCGGAGGTCTGCGGGGCACAGCCGGTGGCGGTGAGGCCGGCCAGGACGAAAGCGGTGACCGGTACGGCGATGCGGGAGCGGAGCTTCATTGGCGGTCCCTCGGAGAGAGTGCGAAGCGCGTTGCGGCATATGCAACGCGTGTTTCGTGCTGCACAACACCGGTGAACATAGAACGGCTCAAACGCATCGACAAGTGGTCTCAACCACTCTGTGACCGGACGAAGCATCCTGTGCAACGAACGACAAAACGCCCGGAAGACAGCAAAAACGGCCCCGGGGGCGCGTCTTATCACGCGCCCCCGGGGCCGTTCAGGTCTGTTGCCGCCGCCGGGTCACCGGGTCCGGACGGGCCGGAAGGGGTCCGTCCGGAGGCCGTTCATGGCCGGATTCCGACCATCGGCAGGGCCGTACCGCATCCGGACCGCGGCTCCGCGACCGGACCCGGACCGCCTACTTCTTGTCCTTGCCGCCCTTGTCGCCGCCCGGCCCCATGGAGTCGTAGATCTCCTTGCAGAGGGGACAGACCGGGTACTTCTTGGGGTCGCGCCCCGGTACCCAGACCTTTCCGCACAGCGCGACCACGGGAGTGCCGTCGAGGGCACTCGCCATGATCTTGTCCTTCTGAACGTAGTGGGCGAAGCGCTCGTGATCGCCGTCGCCGTGCGACACCTGCGGAGTCGGCTCTACGAGGGTTCCCGTCCCTGTCCCGCGCTCGGGCTCAAGAGTGCTCATGAACTCCAAGGGTACCCGGGCCCCGGACACCGGAAGCGCCATCCTCCGGGACCGCCGGGACACCCGGATCCCGGGCCCGCCGGACCCCGGCCGGACCGTCAGTTGAGAGAGGGGTCGTCCGGGTACGTCGCGAACATCGCCAGCTCGCTGCGCTGCCGCCGCAGCACCGCGCGCCAGAGGTGCTCCGGCCGCGGCGACGACACGTCACCCGGCTCCGACTCCACCACGTACCAGGCCCCCTCCTCCAGTTCGCCCTCCAGCTGGCCGGGGCCCCAGCCCGCGTACCCGGCGAAGATCCGCAGCGAGCCGAGGGCCGCGCCGACCAGCTCGGGCGGTGCCTCCAGATCGACCAGGCCGATCGCCCCGTACACCCGGCGCCAGCCGAGCGGACCCTCCTCGCCCGGGATGACGGCCACCCCCAGCGCGGAGTCCAGGGAGACCGGACCGCCCTGGAAGACCACCCCCGGCTCCCCGGCGAGCGGCTCCCAGGGCCGGAGGATGTCGCCGACACCGACGGGCGTGGGCCGGTTGAGGACCACGCCGAGGGAACCCTCCTCGTCGTGGTCGAGCAGCAGGACGACCGCGCGGTCGAAGTTCGGGTCCGCGAGGGCGGGGGTGGCGACGAGCAGTCGCCCGGTGAGCGAGGACACCTCGGTCATGCGGGCAATGATCCCGCATCGGGGCCCGCCGCGGGACCCGGCCCCGCCACTTCTTCCCCCGCCGTTCCTTCCCTCGCCGTTCCTGCCCTCGCCGTTCTTGCCCCCGGCGCGGCGGGCCGGTCTCTCCCGTCCGCCCCGGTGCGCCCCGGCCGGGGCGGACGGGACCGTCCGGCGGGCACGCCCGCGGCGGTGACGCTCCGCAGGGGGCGCTCCACCGAGGGTGCTGTACCCGAATCATGACCCTTTGGGTCCTCCCCGCCCTGACCGGGCACGGCCCATGGCCCCTTACCCTTTTCTCTGGCCCCCTGCCCGACCACTCCGGAACGCGAGATTCATGACCGGCACAGACGATGTACTGCTTGTCCACGGCGGAACCCCGCTGGAGGGCGAGATCCGCGTCCGCGGCGCCAAGAACCTGGTGCCGAAGGCAATGGTCGCCGCGCTCCTCGGCAGTGAGCCGAGCCGGCTGCGCAATGTGCCCGACATCCGCGACGTGCGGGTGGTGCGGGGGCTGCTCCAGCTGCACGGGGTGACCGTCCGCCCCGGCGACGAACCCGGTGAGCTGGTCCTCGACCCGACGCACGTGGAGTCCGCGAACGTCGCCGACATCGACGCCCACGCCGGTTCCTCCCGGATCCCGATCCTCTTCTGCGGACCGCTGCTGCACCGGCTGGGCCATGCCTTCATCCCCGGTCTGGGCGGCTGCGACATCGGCGGCCGGCCGATCGACTTCCACTTCGACGTGCTCCGCCAGTTCGGCGCGAAGATCGAGCGGCGGGACGGCGGCCAGTATCTGGAGGCCCCGCAGCGGCTGCGCGGCTGCAAGATCCGGCTGCCGTACCCCTCGGTGGGCTCCACCGAGCAGGTGCTGCTGACCGCGGTGCTCGCCGAGGGCGTCACCGAGCTGTCCAACGCGGCGGTCGAGCCCGAGATCGAGGACCTGATCTGCGTTCTGCAGAAAATGGGCGCCATCATCTCGATGGACACCGACCGGACGATCCGGATCACCGGTGTCGACCGGCTCTCCGGCTACACCCACCGGGCGCTGCCGGACCGGCTGGAGGCCGCCTCCTGGGCGTCCGCGGCGCTGGCCACCGAGGGCAACATCTATGTCCGCGGCGCCCAGCAGCGGTCGATGATGACCTTCCTCAACACCTACCGCAAGGTGGGCGGCGCGTTCGAGATCGACGACGAGGGCATCCGCTTCTGGCACCCGGGCGGCTCGCTCAACGCCATCGCCCTGGAGACGGACGTCCACCCCGGTTTCCAGACCGACTGGCAGCAGCCCCTGGTGGTGGCCCTCACCCAGGCGGCCGGGCTCTCCATCGTCCACGAGACGGTCTACGAGTCCCGGCTGGGCTTCACCTCCGCGCTCAACCAGATGGGCGCGCACATCCAGCTGTACCGCGAGTGCCTCGGCGGCTCCGACTGCCGCTTCGGCCAGCGGAACTTCCTGCACTCGGCCGTCGTGTCCGGCCCCACCAAGCTCCAGGGCGCGGATCTGGTCATCCCCGACCTGCGGGGCGGCTTCTCGTATCTGATCGCCGCACTCGCCGCCCAGGGCACCTCCCGGGTGCACGGCATCGACCTGATCAACCGCGGCTACGAGAACTTCATGGCGAAGCTCGGCGACCTCGGCGCGAAGGTGGAACTGCCCAAGGGCGGTTCGCTGCTGTAATCCCGCGGAAGCCGTCATCCCGCGGACCTGCCGCCGGGCCGGGCCGGGGCGCTCCTCACCACGAGGGGCGCCCCGGCCCTTTCCGTACCCGTACGCACCTGTACGTTCCGGTACGCGTCCGTACGCACTCGTATGCGTCCGTACCCGCTTGTACGCGCCCGGCGGCGGCCCGTGCGGACGCACCGTCACCCGGCCGGCCCCGGACACGCGGAAGGGCGGCCACCAGCGCCTGGTGACCGCCCTCCGTGCGTTCCGTTGGACCGGAAGGGTTACTTGCCCTTGGCCGCTTCCTTCAGCTTCGAGCCCGCCGAGACCTTCACGCTGTAGCCCGCGGGGATCTCGATCGGCTCGCCCGTCTGCGGGTTGCGCGCGGTGCGAGCGGCACGGTGGGTGCGCTCGAAGGTCAGGAAGCCGGGGATGGTGACCTTCTCGTCGCCCTTGGCGACGACCTCGCCGACGGTCTCGGCGAGGGCGGCCAGAACGGCGTCGGCGTCCTTGCGGGTCACCTCGGCGCGGTCGGCCAGCGCGGCCACCAGCTCACTGCGGTTCATGTTCTTACTCCCGTGTTTCTTTTGCCTGTGAGGCGTGAGATCGAAGCCGATGCTGCCAGGGCCCTCTGACAGTCCCCCGGTCAGGGGGTCCGTCAGCGGGCCCCGCCCTGTCCGGTGGAATCTCCCCAGGGACGCGGGTCCTCGGAGCAGCATCCTGCCTCCACCAATGGCGGGAACGCCAATCCGGCACCCTCCTGGATCACACGAAAAGCGCCACCGCCCCACCGTGGTGACGTTGCGTCGACACGGCGGGGACACAACGCAGCCGCGCGGGCCCATGCTTCCGGCCACCCTAGAGCGGGGGTGGGCGCGCCGCGCCCCGCGACGCGCCGAAGACCCGAGGTCAGGCGGGGGTGGCAGCCGTCACATCGGCGCCCGCGGCCTTCGCCGCGGTCCGTACGGCACCCGCGACGGCGCCCGCGACCTTGTCGTTGAAGACCGACGGAATGATGTAGTTGGGGTTCAGCTCGTCCTCCGTGACGACGTCCGCGAGGGCCGTGGCCGCGGCGAGCATCATCTCGGTGTTGACGGTCCGGGACTGGGCGTCCAGCAGGCCGCGGAAGACACCCGGGAAGACCAGCACGTTGTTGATCTGGTTGGGGAAGTCGGAGCGGCCGGTGGCCACCACGGCGGCCGTACGGCGCGCGACGGCCGGGTCGACCTCCGGGTCCGGGTTCGCGAGCGCGAACACGATGGCGTCGTCGGCCATCGCGGAGACGTCCTCGGCGCCGAGCAGATTGGGCGCGGAGACCCCGATGAAGACATCGGCGCCGACCACGGCCTCCTTGAGGGTGCCGGTGACGCCCTCGGGGTTGGTGTTGTCGGCGATCCAGCGGAGCGCGGAGCCCGGCACCGCGTCGACCAGGTCGTGGCGGCCGGCGTGGACCACACCGTGGATATCGGCGACGACGGCGTGCTTGACCCCGGCGGCGATCAGGAGCTTCAGGATGGCCGTACCGGCGGCGCCGGCCCCGGACATGACGACCCGTACGTCCGAGACGGCCTTGCCGACCACGCGCAGCGCGTTGGTCAGCGCGGCGAGCACCACGATGGCGGTGCCGTGCTGGTCGTCGTGGAAGACCGGGATGTCGAGGGCCTCGCGCAGCCGGGCCTCGATCTCGAAGCAGCGGGGCGCGGAGATGTCCTCCAGGTTGATGCCCGCGAAGCCGGGGGCGATCGCCTTGACGATGGCCACGATCTCGTCGGTGTCCTGGGTGTCCAGGCAGAGCGGCCAGGCGTCGATCCCGGCGAACCGCTTGAAGAGGGCGGCCTTGCCCTCCATCACGGGCAGGGCGGCCTTGGGGCCGATATTGCCGAGGCCGAGTACGGCGGAGCCGTCGGTGACCACGGCCACCGAGTTCCGCTTGATGGTGAGGCGGCGGGCGTCCTCGGGGTTCTCGGCGATGGCCATGCAGACCCGGGCGACGCCGGGGGTGTAGATCATGGAGAGGTCGTCGCGGTTCCGGATGGGGTGCTTCGACTGCATCTCGATCTTGCCGCCGAGGTGCATCAGGAAGGTCCGGTCGGAGACCTTCCCGAGGACGACGCCGTCGATGGACCGCAGGCCCTCGACGATCTCGTCGGCGTGCGCGGTGGACGAGGCCGCGATGGTGACGTCGATCCGGAGCTTCTCGTGTCCGGAGGCGGTGACGTCGAGGCCGGTGACGGAACCACCGGAGGATTCCACGGCCGTGGTGAGCTGGGAGACCGCGGTTCCGCTCGCGGGCACCTCCAGCCTGACCGTCATCGAGTACGAGACGCTTGGCGCCGTTGCCATGGCCGGATTCCTCTGCTTTCCCTAGCTCTGTCGCTCCACCGCCGGGGTCGCGTACGGGACGCTGGCCTCGGCGGCGCTCTCCGATGGTCGCACCTACCTGCCAGTAGCAGGTAATAGTGGTCGTATTGTTTTTGGAAAACCACTTCCACCATACGAGATCGACTCGGCGGCGTGGCGGCCCATGGCCCCCGGCGGCCTGCCTCCGCCCCTGCGGCCCCGAGGCCGCGGGGACCCTCAAACGCGATCAGGTCCGCGTCCCTGGGGGACGCGGACCTGATCCGGTGGTTTAGCAGCACCGACCCGCCATGCTCGCCTCGCGGCAAGTGGTCGCTCGAAGCGACGAAGGTTGGGCCCGGGGGCTTGGATCGAGCCGGTGCCACCACAAGGCTAACAAACAGTTCCCGGTTCGCAGTCGGGCCGTTCCCATCGATCCGCCGCCCGGGGGAACCCGGGCGGCGGACCGGCCGGAACGGCCCCCGGCATCAGTCGCGCAGCAGCTCCGGAACGCCCGAGGCGTCCGGAGCGTCCCCGCCGGCCGACACCACGGTCAGCTCCCTGGTCGCCCGGGTCAGCGCCACGTACAGCACCCGCAGCCCCACCTCGCTGCCGCCCGCGATCTCCGCGGGCCCGACCACGATCGACGCGTCGTACTCCAGCCCCTTGGCCTCCAGGGATCCGAGCGCGACCACCCGGTCCCCCAGCCCGTCGAGCCAGCCCGCCGCCTCCTCGCGGCGGTCCATCGCGACGACCACGCCGACGGTCCCGTCCACCCGGGCCAGCAGCCGTTCGGC
Organism: Streptomyces sp. NPDC003691; assembly: GCF_053981115.1. Taxonomy (NCBI): domain Bacteria; kingdom Bacillati; phylum Actinomycetota; class Actinomycetes; order Kitasatosporales; family Streptomycetaceae; genus Streptomyces; species Streptomyces sp. NPDC003691. The sequence goes on from NZ_JBSFNQ010000006.1 coordinate 144,374, forward strand.
CTCCGCGCGCACGGTGGCGCCCAGCGCGCCGGGCCCCTCCCCGGCGACGGCGAACCGCGGTTCCACCCCTGTGGAGCGCACCGCCGACGGGGACTGCGCCCCCGGCATCGCCCGGGCCAGCACCTTCGCCGCCAGCTCCGCGATCTCCGCCGGGTTGCGGTAGTTCACCGTCAGCTCGAACCGGCGCCGCGGCCGGGTGCCGAGGGCCTCGTCCCGGGCGGCCGCCGCGTCCTCGGGCTCGGGCCACGACGACTGCGCCGGGTCCCCGACGACGGTCCAGGTCGCCTGGCGGCCGCGGCGGCCGATCATGCGCCACTGCATGGGTGTGACGTCCTGCGCCTCGTCGACGATGACATGGGCGTACTCGGTGCGCTCGGCCGCCAGCCGCTCGGCCCGCTCCCGCTGGGTCTCCTCGCGCCGCGGCATCAGCTCCTCCAGCCCCGTGAGCTGGTCCAGCGGGTCGTACTCCCGCTTCTTCCGGGGCCGCGCCGGGGTGCCCAGCAGGGTGTGCAGCTCGTCCAGGAGGGCGACGTCGTGCACCGACAGCGGGCCGGTGCCGTCCGGTCCGGTCCGCCGCAGGGAGCGGGCGACCCGGCGTACCTCGCCCGGGTTCAGCACCCGCCGCGACCAGCGGCCGAGCCGCCGCTCGTCGGCCATCGCGGCCAGCACCGCGCGCGGCGTCAGCTCGGGCCACCAGGCGTCGAGGAAGTCCGTGAAGGAGTCCTCGCCGGTGATGTCCTCGTCGAAGGAGGAGCGCAGCTGGGCCGCGAGTTCGGGGTCGGAGTGCCGGCCGGCCGAGCCCGAGCGGGCGTACAGCGCGTCCAGCAGCAGCCGGCGGGCCCGGGGCCGCAGCAGATTGACCGGGGCCGTACCGCTCAGCACGGTCTGGCGGATCCGCTTCAACTCCGCCGCGTCCAGCTCCAGCCGCCGTCCGAAGGCGACGACCCGCAGCAGATCGGTCCGTACGTTCCGCGGCGCCTCCTCGCCGTCACCGTCGCTGTCGCCCGCGGCAGCGGGGTCGGGGTCGCCGAGGGTGAGCTGCCCGCGCGGGCCGCGGGGCGCGGCGGCCGGGCGCTCCAGGGCACCCCGGGCGGCCTTGCGGAGCACGGCCGCCATCCGCGACGAACCCTTGACCCGGGCCACCGCGGGATCGTCGTAGACCTCGGCCTCCGCGCCGTCGACCAGGCTGCCCACGGCCCGGATCGCGACCTGCCCCTCCTCGCCGAGCGACGGCAGCACGCCTTCCGTATAGGCCACCAGCAGCGGTGTCGGCGAGACGATCAGGATGCCGCCCGCGTACCGCCGCCGGTCCTGGTAGAGGAGGTACGCCGCCCGGTGCAGCGCGACCGCCGTCTTGCCGGTGCCCGGCCCGCCCTCCACATGGGTGACCGACGCGGCGGGCGCCCGCACCACCAGGTCCTGTTCGGCCTGGATGGAGGAGACGATGTCCCGCATGGTGTGGCCGCGGGACCGCCCCAGCGCGGCCATCAGCGCGCCGTCGCCGATCACGGCCAGCTCGAGGCCGCCGAGGCTCGCGGTCAGCTCCGGGCGCATCAGATCGTCCTCGACCCCGAGGACCCGGCGGCCCTTGGAGCGGATCACCCGGCGGCGTACCACCCGGCCCGGGTCGACCGGGGTCGACCGGTAGAAGGGCGCGGCGGCGGGCGCCCGCCAGTCGATGACCAGCGGCGCGTACTCCTCGTCCAGCACACCCATCCGGCCGATGTGCAGGGTCTCGCCGATTTCGGCGGTGTTGTCGGGCCGTACGGCGTCGTCCGCGGGCTCAACCGAGGTGTAGGCGCCGTCGGGGCCGCGTTTGCCGTCCTTCCCGTACAGCAGGTCGATCCGGCCGAAGAGGAAGTCCTCGTACTCGGCGTGCAGCCGGTTGAGATGGACTCCGGCCCGGAAGACCTGGGCATCGCGTTCGGCGAGGGCGCCGGGGGTGCCGACCTGGCTGAGCCGGGCGGCGTCGTGCATCAGGAACTCCGCCTCGTGGATCTTCTCCTCCAGGCGGACGTACACCCGGTCGAGGTGCTCCTGTTCGACGGCGATCTCCCGGTCGCGGGCGGAGTCACCCGAGGTGTCACCGGCCGGATCACCCGCGGAGTCACCGGCCGGGTCACCACCGGAATCGCCGGTTCCGTCCGGATCCGGGCGCGGACCGGCATCCGGTTCCTCACCCGGACGGGCGTCCGCTCCCCCGGCCGGGACGGCGTCCGTTCTCCGGTCCGGCGCGCGGTCCGGCTCCGGGTCCGGCTCCGGGGAGTGGTCCGTTCCCCGGTCCATGACCTGGTCCGTCGCCTGGTCCGTTCCGTCGGCCGGGTCACCGGCCGTGTCCGCAGCGGCATTGTGCCTGGCCACCGAGGCCCCCTTCTGACGTGCACTGGGCAGCCGTCAACCGTACGCGAAGGGGGGCCTTCTGTCAGGCGCCGGTCAGGCGTCGATCTCGACCAGTTTCTGATTGTCGAAGGTCCGGACCTCGAAGCGGTCGATGTCCTCGCGGTCCATCGCGGCACCGCCGTGCACATAGAGCGGGGCCTTGGCGGCCGCCGAGGGGCCGTCCGGAATGCCGTAACCCCACCGGGGGACGGACCAGGAGGTGATGATCTCCTCCTCGCCGGTCTTGGAGACCGCGACGAGATTGCACTTCAGGGGCCCCTTGACCCCCTTCAGTTCCAGCACCGCGTGGGTCCCCCAGCCCTTCTTCTCCAGGCCGACGACGGCGGACACCCGGGTCGTGGGGTCGGTGGCCCGCACCTTCTCGGGCATGTGGTGAAAGAAGGCGTCCTCGGCCGGGGAGGTGGGGTGGGCCTCGACATTGCCCGCGGGCGCCTCACCGCCGCGGGTCAGCGCATAGGTCGCCACGGGGACGGCGACGACCAGGGCCGCCGCGGCCGCGACCAGATACGTCCCCCGCCTGCGCCGGGCGGCCCGCTCCCCCGCGACCTCGTCCAGCACTCCGCCGAGCACCCGGGGACCCGGCGGTCCGGGTACGACGGGACCGCAACCGGCACCGGACGGCACCGCGCCGACCACGCCGAACGGGGTGGCCCCGGCTCTGCGGACCAGGGGGGAGGCGGCGGGCGGCACGGGGGCGTCGGCCAGCGCGGCCAGCATCGGTTCCAGGCCGGAGAACTCCTCCAGCCGGACCGCGCAGATATCGCACCCCGCCAGATGCGCCTCGAACGCGGAGACGTCCGCGTCGTCCAGGACACCGAGCACATACGCCCCGACGGCGTCGTGAATCGAGTCCTGCCCCCGCATGGTCATGCTGTGACCCCCCTCTCCTCCAGTGCGAGCTTCATGGAACGCAGTGCGTAGAACACCCGCGAGCGGACCGTTCCACTGGGTATGCCGAGCGTCTCGGCCGCCTCATTGACCGTACGGCCCTTGAAGTACGTTTCAAGAAGTACTTCCCGGTGCGCGGGCGTCAAATCGTCCAGCGCATCCGAGAGCGTCATCAGCCACAACGCCTTGTCGATCTCGTCCTCCGCGGGCATGACCTCCAGCGGCGACGGGTCCACCTCCTGCGGCCGGGCCTGCCGGCTGCGGTGGCCGTCGATGACGATGCGCCGCGCGACCGTCACCAGCCAGGGTCGGACAGAGCCGGTCGCCCGGTTGAGCTGACCGGCGTTCTTCCAGGCACGGATGAGCGTCTCCTGCACCACGTCCTCGGCCCGCTGGCGGTCGCCCGCGACGAGACGCAGCACATAGGCGAGCAGAGGTCCCGCGTGTTCGCGGTAGAGCGCCCGCACCAACTCCTCGTCGGGCAGAGAGGAGACATGGCGTGGCTTCGTGCTGCGATGGCGAGCCCTCTGCGGACGGTCATCGGCCACGGCGGCATCCTTGCGCACCTGCAACCTCCCGGTCGAGACCTTGACTTGGCGTCGGCTGACTGCTTGTCCCTGTCCTTTACGGAAGGGAACGCCAAGGCGCTCAACCCGGCCGGAAAAAGGTTGCCCGGGCCCCTGGGGATCGTCCTGTTCATCCTCCTTCCTCCACTGCCCGGCACCCGCGGAGACGCCGGTCACCAGGGATTACGGATGCGAGTGTGAAACGGTTCACTCCGCGCCGGGCCGGATGCCGCGGACCCGGCGAAGCATCATTCCGCGTCACTTTCCGGCCAGTTGCGATCACTTCGGATCGCTTCAACTCTCTTTGCGGCAATCGCATCGTCCCGGGTCCGGGTGAGGACCTCCGCCGCCCGCCACCATGCCGGGGCCCGGAACGGAACACCGGCCTCAGGTCCGGGCGAGGGGCCTCCGCCACCCGCCTCAGGTGCGGGCAAGGGCCTCCGCCGCCCTGCTCAGGTCCGGGCGAGGGCCTCCGCCGCCCGCCGCCGGTGGCGGGCCACCCGCTCCCGGTTCCCGCAGACCTCGCTCGAACACCAGCGGCGGCGGCTGCCGCGGGAGGTGTCCACGTACACCCGGTGGCAGCTCTCGCCCTCGCACTGCCGCAGCAGCGCCCGGGCCGCCGGATCGGTGAGCAGTTCGACCGCGTCCCGGGCGACGGCGGCCAGGAGTTCGGCGCACTCGGGCGTCCGGGCGAGCGTCCGGACGAGGGTGCCGCTGGGATCCCGTACGGCCCGTACGGGCGGGGGCGCCCCGGCCGCGAGGGCGTTCACCCGCTCCAGCGCGGCGTCGGCGGGGGCCCGGCCGCCGGTGGAGGCGGGCCGGCCCTCGATCTCCGCGCGCACCACCCGGGCCACCTGGCCGCGGAGTTCGGCGAACCGTTCCACCCAGGAGCGGTCGGCGGGCAGCGGGGTGCCGGGCGGGACCAGGGCCGCGCCGACCAGCCAGCGCCGCAGGGTGCCCTCTCCGGCGAGCGGTTCGTCCGCCGGGTCCGCGCCGGGGGCCGGGTCTCCGGTGGCGACCAGGTCGAGACAGAGCCGCCCGCTGTCGAACCGCCAGGGGTGCCGGGCGGATCCGCCGTTCGTGACGTCCGGCGCACCGGACCTGACCGCCCGCTCCGCCGGGTCTGCCGCACGTGCCGCCATGCCCCTGTCACCGCCTCGGGGTCGCCGCCGGGTCTGCCCCTCCAGAGTGCCCCTGTCACGGGGCGCCCGGAACCCCTCCTTCAGGACGCATCACCACGAAGGCGGGGGCGGGGCGGCAGGGCGGGCGCCCTTACGGCGGCCCGCCCCGCGCGTCCTCAGCGCCGGGCGATGCCCGGGGCGATGTCCTCGTACCGCTCGACGGCGGCCGCGGCCCCGGCCCCGGCATCAGCACCGGTACCGGCCCCGGTCGCGGCACTGCGCGCGGCGCTCGCCGCGGGCGCGGGCGCGGGCGCGGGCGCGACCCCGCAGAACGCCGCCTCCAGCGTCCGCGGCAGCGTGTTCAGCACCGTCCCGTTGTTGGAGGTGTTGGCGAACGAGGTGATCGACCGCTTCCCGTCCGCCGAGGTGAAGGCGAAGGTGTAGTACCCCTGCACCGTCCCGGTGTGCCCGTACACCGAGACCCCGCACGACAGATCGCGGCGCCGGAGCCCGAGGCCGTACCCCTGGGTGGCGTTGACCGGCGTCCAGGTCCGCATCTCGCCGAGCGCGGTGCCGGAGACGAGCTTGCCGCGCATCAGCGCCGACATGAAGGTGTTGAGGTCCTCGGCGCTGGAGACGACCGCGCCCGCGCTCTGCGCCCAGGAGACGGTCTGCCGGGTGGAGTCGACCAGCGGGGCGCCCGCCTCGTCGGGGCGGAGATAGCCCTTGGCGTGCTGCCCGGGGATGGCGGTCTCCGGGTGGACGTAGAAGGTGTCGTCCAGGTCGAGCGGCTTGATGATCCGCTTGCGGAAGGCGTCGCCCACGTCCTTCCCGGTCAGCTTCTCGATCAGCATGCCCGCGACGACGAAGTTGGTGTTGGAGTAGGAGTACGTGGTTCCGGGGGTGACGGTCGGCGGCTTGGCCAGCGACAGGTCCAGCAGCTCCCGGTAGCTGAAGACCCGGTTCCGTACGGCCTCGAAGCCGGGCACGGTCGCGGCGAACATGTCATTGGTGTAGTCGTAGAGGCCCGTGCGGTGGCTGAGCAGATGGCGGACCGTGATCCGGGGGTCGAGCAGCCCGGGGAGGTAGGTGTTCACCGGGGCGTCCAGCGTCAGTGCGCCCTCGTCCACCAGCTGGAGCAGCACGACCGCGGAGAACGTCTTGCTGACGCTGCCGATCCGGATCCGGTCGTCGGTGTTCATCGCCCGGCCGGTGGCCCGGTCGGCGATGCCCTCGGTCTGGCGGAGCACGCTCCCCCGGTCGTCGATCCGGGCCATCGCCCCCGGCGCCCCGTTCGCCAGCGCCGCCCTGAGGGCCGCGCGCAGCGCCTCGGGGTCGGGCGCCGACAGGGCGGGGGCCGCGGGCGCGGACGGCGCGGCGGGCTTGGCGGGGGCGGCGGGTGCGGCCACCGCGGACTGCGCGGAGACCGCGAGCAGCGACAGCAGCGCGGCACCGACCGCGGTTCCCCGGCTCACCTTGACTGAGACCATCTGGTCGTACTCCCTGTTCAAACCGTTCAAACCGGTCAAGTGGCGGCGCGGACGCGGCCGCCACCATCAGATGTAGACGACGAACGGGCGGAACAGGTGCATCGGCGGGGGCGAACTCCCGTTTTATCCCCCGCTCTTCCCCGGTTCGGGCGCCCGGCCCCGGCCGGTGGCACCCGCCGAGGACGACGGCGCGGGCCCGCCGCCGGAGCCCTCAGCTCCGGACGGCCGTCGCCGCCGCGTCCGCGGCCGGCAGCCACCACTCCCCCGCCGCGGGCCGCTCCAGCCAGCCGTGTTCGGCGGCGAGCGCGCGGGCGGTGCGCAGCAGGGCGTCCGCGGCCGGGTGGCGCAGCCCGCGGCGGCGTACGAGGGAGACCGGGGAGAGCGGTACGGGACGGGTCAGCGGCCGGAGCACCATCCCCGGCACCTCGGTGAAGACGGTACTGGCCAGCACGGACCAGCCCCGCTGCCGTACCACCCGGACGAACTCCTCCTCGCCGGTGATCTCCGGGTACGGCTCGGCCATCGTCAGGGAGAACTCCGCGAACAGGGCGGCGGCGAGCGCGGTCCACTCGGCGGTGGCCGGGTTGCCCGCGCCCGCGTAGAGCTTCTCGCCCGCCAGCTCCCGTACCGGCACCTCGGGCCGGGCGGCCAGCCGGTGACCGGCCGGGAGGAGGACGGCCATCCGCTCGTACCGCACCGGCCAGTGCTCCAGACCGGCCAGGACGTCCGGGGAGAGTCCGGCGACCCGGCCGAAGGAGACGTCGAGGCCGCCCGCGAGCAGCGCGGCGGCCGCCCCGGTGAGGCCGGTGTGGTAGCGGGCCATCAGTTCGAGTCCGGGTTCGGCGGCCCGGGTGGCGTCCAGCACCTGGCGGCCGGTGCTCGGGGAGGCACCGACGTCGACCAGCAGCGGCCGGTCCGCGCCGGTGGCCGCGTCGCGCAGCGCGTCGTGGGCGGCGAGCACCGTCCGGGCGTACGGCAGCAGCCGCTCGCCGTCGGCGGTGAGCGTCACCCGCCGGGTGGTGCGGTCGAACAGCGTTGTGCCCAGGGCCTGTTCCAGTTTCCGTATGTCACGGCTGAGCGCCTGCTGGGCGGTGTAGCGGCGGGCGGCGGCGCGGGTGAAGTGGAGTTCGCGCGCGACGGCGTCGAAGGCGCGGAGGAGTCGGGGGTCGATGTCCTGGTCGGCCACCGGACGGAATCTACACCGGGGTGGTGTGAATCGGCTCCGAACAGGTGTTGGACCGCGGTCGGCGGGCGCCCGGATGCTGGGGCTCATGCCTTCCGCCCTCCCCGCCGGGACCCCGCGCGCCGCCGCCTATGTCCGTCTGTTCGCCGCGCCGGGGACGGTCGCGTTCACGGTGGGCGGGCTGATCGCCCGGCTGCCGTTCGCGATGTTCGGGGTGAGTGCGGTGGTGATGATCGCGGAGTCCCGGGGGTCGTACGCCCTCGCCGGGGCGGTGACCGCGACCGGGCTCGCGGCCACCGCGCTGGTCGCCCCCTGGACGGCCCGGCTGGTGGACCGCCGCGGCCAGGCCCGGGTCGCGGTGCCCGCCACCGGACTGGCGCTGCTGGGCTCCCTGGCGCTGGTGCTCTGCGTACGCTTCGACGCCCCCGGCTGGACGCTGTTCGCGGCGTACGCGGCGACCGCCACCACGCCGAACACGGGGGCCATGGCCCGGGCCCGCTGGGCACACCTCCACCGCGGGGACCCGGCCGCGCTGCACACCGCGAACTCCTTCGAGCAGGCCGCCGACGAACTCTGCTTCATGACCGGGCCCGCGCTGGCTGCCCTGCTCTGCTCGGCGCTGTTCCCGGAGGCGGGGACGGTGACCGGGGCGGTACTGCTGGCGGCCGGCATGCTGCTCTTCACCGGGCAGCGGTCGACGGAGCCGCCGGTCACCGGCCGCCCGCCGGGAGCCAGGGCACCGCTGCGGACCGCCGGGATGCCCGGGCTGCTGGCGGTCTTCCTGGCCACCGGGGTGGTCTTCGGGTCGCTGGAGGTGACGACCCTGGCCTTTCTGGACGGCCCGGAGGCGGGGCTGCTGCTGGGCCTCCAGGCGGCGGGCTCCTGTGCGGCGGGCCTGGTCTACGGGCTGCGCCCGGCCGCGGATCCCGCCGCTGCCCGGCGGCTCGCGGTCTGTCTTACGGCGATGACCGCCCTGATGCTGCTGCCGCCGCTCGCCGCCCGTACGGGCTCGACCGCCGCGCTGGCGCTCGGGCTGCTGATGGCGGGCGCGGCGACCGCCCCCACCATGATCACGGGAATGGCGGCCGTTCAGCGGATCGTCCCGGCGGGCGGGATCAACGAGGGGATGACGATCGCGGTCACGGCGATCCTCGCCGGTATCGCGGCGGGGTCGGCGGCCGCGGGCTGGGTGGCGGAGCGGGCCGCCCCGGGTACGGGCTACGCGCTCCCGGCCGCCGCGGCCCTGCTCGGCCTGCTCGCGGCTCTGCTGCGCTGCCGCCGCCCCGGCCCCACCGCATGACAAAGCCGGATAGCACCGGGTCCACCGCGGCACCGGCCACCTGGCGCGCCGCCGGACGGAGCCACCGCATCACACCCACCGCATGACAAAGGCCCGGCTGCTTTCGCAGCCGGGCCTCTGCCCACATGGGATGAGTGGAGATGGCGGGAATCGAACCCGCGTCCAACGGTGCAGAATCAGGACTTCTCCGAGCGCAGTCCGCTGCGATTTTCTCGGCCCCGGAGATCACGCGGACAAGTCTCCGACGGGCTCAGTCACTGTTGGTTGTTCCTCAGGACCCCGTGACCGGGCCTAGAGGTTGAGTTCCCTAGATGACGCCAGGATCCGGGTCGGGAACACCCCCGGGCTGACGCTCCATAAGTGAAGTCTCGTCTCTACTGCTTATTAGGCAGCGAGGGCGAAGGCTTCGGAGTTATCGCGCTTAGAATTGGCGATTATAGTTTGCGACATATGGTTTACGAGATCATTGCCGCTTCCTCGGCTCGCTTCTCCTGCTTCGACATCCGCTGTCGAAACCGATCATCCCCATGTTGATTTTTCAAGCAGCACCGGAAGCAACCCTCCGGCGCGCCCCTCACCGAGGGACGTTCCCATCGTACGGGACCGGCACGGCCCCGTGCCAGCGCATTACCGTCCGCCGCGGCGGACCCGGCCGGGAGCCGGCCCCGGACATCAGGCCCGCTGCCGCCGCCGCACCGCCGACATCGCCTTGTCCGCCTCGCGCCGGTCCTGCCGCTCACGGAGCGTCTGCCGCTTGTCGTACTCCTTCTTGCCCTTCGCCAGGGCGATCTCCACCTTCGCCCGGCCGTCCTTGAAGTACAGGGCCAGCGGCACGATCGTGTGACCGGACTCCTGCGCCTTCGACTCCAGCTTGTCGATCTCCTCCCGGTGCAGCAGCAGCTTGCGCTTGCGCCGGGCGCTGTGGTTGGTCCACGTCCCCTGCGAGTACTCCGGTACGTGGACGTTGTGCAGCCAGGCCTCGTGACCGTCGATCTGGACGAACCCGTCCGCCAGGGACGCCCGCCCCTGGCGCAGCGACTTCACCTCGGTCCCGGTCAGCACGAGACCGCACTCGTAGGTGTCGATGATGAGATAGTCGTGCCGCGCCTTCTTGTTCTGCGCGATCAGCTTGCGCCCTTTTTCCTTAGCCATAGTGTGGTCATTTTCGCACTACGACCCGGCTCCGAGGCCACTCAATACCGTCTCGGCCCGCGCCTCGGGGTCCTCGCCCTCCGCCGGGGTCAGATCGGGGGTGATGCCCCGGCCGTCGACGTCGTGCCCCTCGGGGGTGCGGTAGTGCCCGACGGTCAGCTCGGCGACCGAACCGCCCGGCAGGGTGCTCGGCATCTGCACGGAGCCCTTGCCGAAGGTACGGGTACCGACCGTGACCGCGCGGCCACGGTCCTTCAGGGCTCCGGTCACCAGCTCCGCGGCGCTCATCGTCCCGCCGTCGACCAGGGCGACCACCGGCCGGCCGGTGTCGCCGCCGGGATCCGCGTACAGGGCCAGCTGCTCACCCGCCACGTCGTACGTCGCCACCAGTCCGCCGTCCAGGAAGGCGGAGGCCGCGGTGACCGCCTCGGCGACCAGCCCCCCGCTGTTGCCCCGCAGGTCCAGCAGGACCCCGGCGCCGTCCGGGGCCTTCTCGACGGCGTCCTTCACCCGCTCGCCTGAGCCCCGGGTGAAGGAGGAGACACGGATCTTCACCGCGCCGCCGTCCAGCCGCTCGACGGTGACGGACTCGGCGGGCAGCGTCGTACGGATCAGCTCCCGCGTCCAGGTCCGGGAGCCGCGCTGGAGGCCCAGCGAGACCGAGGTCCGCTCCTCGCCCCGCAGCAGGCCCACGACCTCGGTCACCGGACGGCCCTCGACGGGACGGCCGCCGATCGTCCGCAGCCGGTCCCCGGAGCGGATGCCCGCCTTCGCCGCCGGGCCGCCGGGCTGCACCCGGGCCACCTCCACCCGGCCGCCGCCCGTGCTGCGCGCCCAGAGCCCGACGCCGGTGTACTCGCCGTCGAGGGTCTGCTGGAACCTGCGGTACTCGCCGGGGTCGTAGACCGCGCCCCAGCGGTCACCGCTGCGGCTGACGACCTCCTCGGCGGCCTGCTCCGCGGAACCGCCCTCGGCGACGGCCTCGGCCGCGACCCGGGCCAGATCCCCGGGGTCGACACCGCCCCCGGCCGGGCGGGCGGCCTCCGGGCGGTTCCCGCCGTCCGCGGCGGGCCCGTCGTGCGGCAGTGCGTCGGTCACCGCGGCGGTGGCCAGGACCCCGGCGAACACCAACGTCAGGGCCGCCCCGCGGCGGATGCGGCGGGGCCGAGGCAGGAGTTCGGGGCCCGGCATGGCGCCGAGTCTAGGACAAGCCCCCGGCGCGGTAGGGCGGTTGCCCGTACCGCGCCGGGGGCGGATGTCACACCTTGAGGTACTTGCGCAGCGCGATGAAAGCCGCAAGGGCGGGCATCAGCAGCCCGATCGCCACGACCAGCGGCAACTTGGTCACCAGGGCGTCCCAGCCGATGAAGTTGATCAGCGGCATCTTCTCGGCCAGGGCGAGCCCGTGGTCGATCAGGAAGTAGCGGCCGGTGATCAGCATGGCCACGGCCAGCAGTCCGCCCAGCAGACCGGCGATCGCCGCCTCCAGGATGAACGGCAGCTGGATATAGAAGCTGGACGCGCCGACCAGCCGCATGATGCCGGTCTCACGCCTGCGGCTGAACGCCGACACCCGTACGGTGTTGACGATCAGCATCAGGGCAATGACCAGCATCAGCACCATCACCGCGATCGCGGTCACGTTCATGCCGTTCATCAGGTCGAAGAGGTTCTGGAGGATGCTCCGCTGGTCCTCGACCGACTGGACGCCCGGCCGGCCCGCGAAGGCCGACGCGACCACCTGGTACTTCTCCGGATCGTGGAGCTTGACCCGGAAGGACTCCGGCATCTGGTCCGGGGTGATCGTGTCGGCGATGGGGGTGTCGCCGTAGCTGTCCTGGTAGCGCTTGTACGCCTGCTCGGCGCTCTCGTAGTGGATCTTGTCCACGACGTTCATCTTGTCCAGATCGGCTTTGATCTGGTCCTTCTGGTCCCCGGTGACCGCGCCCTTGGCGCACTGCGGCGAGTTCCGGGCGTCGTTCTTGTTGCAGAGGAAGATGGAGACGTTGACCTTGTCGTACCAGAAGTCCTTCATCGTGCCGACCTGCTCGCGCAGCAGCAGCGCACCGCCGAAGAGGGCGAGGGACAGGGCGACGGAGATGACGACGGCGAAGGTCATCGTGAGATTGCGGCGGAGACCGATGGCGATCTCCGACAGGACGAACTGGGCGCGCATCGCGTGCGGTCAGCCTTTCTCTCAGTGCTGGTAGCCGTAGACACCGCGGGCCTGGTCGCGGACGAGCCGGCCCTGCTCCAGTTCGATGACGCGCTTGCGCATCTGGTCGACGATGTTCTGGTCGTGGGTGGCCATCACCACGGTCGTACCGGTCCGGTTGATCCGGTCCAGCAGCTTCATGATCCCCACCGAGGTCTGGGGGTCCAGGTTTCCGGTCGGCTCGTCGCAGATCAGCAGCATCGGGCGGTTGACGAAGGCCCGGGCGATGGCGACCCGCTGCTGTTCACCGCCGGACAGCTCGCCGGGCATCCGCTCTTCCTTGCCGCCGAGCCCGACCAGGTCGAGGACCTGGGGTACGGCCTTGCGGATCTCGCCGCGCGGCTTGCCGATGACCTCCTGGGCGAAGGCGACGTTCTGCGCGACGGTCTTGTTCGGCAGCAGCCGGAAGTCCTGGAATACGGTCCCGAGCTTCCGCCGGACCTGCGGCACCTTCCAGTTGGAGATCTTCCCCAGGTCCTTGCCGAGCACATGGACCGAGCCGTGGCTGGCCCGCTCCTCCCGGAGGATCAGCCGGAGAAAGGTCGACTTCCCCGAGCCGGACGATCCCACCAGAAAGACGAACTCCCCTTTGGCGATGTCCAGGGAGAGGTCGTGCAGCGCTGGCCGGTTCTGCTTGGGATAGGTCTTCGAAACATGAGCGAATCGGATCACGGGGCACACCACGTCGGCCGGGGGTAGAGGTGTGCGTGACACTACGCGAACAGGGCGTGAGAACGCAGTCGACGGCCGGGGATGCGTAGATTGTCACGCCCATCCGGCCCGCCTCCGGACGGTGGGGCTTCCCCCGGCCGCGCGCCGAACGGTGCGGGAGCTGGCACAGTGGTAGGGAACAGTCGCGTGTCCTTGAGCGTTGTCGGACGAGAAGTGTGCTGACGGCTCCGCGGAACGCGGCTCCGGCGCGCGGGAGAGGAGAGCGCATGACCTACGACCGTCTGGTGTGCGCCAACTGCGCGGCCCCGGTCTCCGAGGGCCGCTGCCCGGTGTGCCGGGCAAACCGCGAGCGGCTCCAGCAGGAGGGCCCCTTCGCCGCCCTGACCCCGGCGGCCCTGGCCGCCCTGCTGATCCTGCTCATCGCGGCGGTCGCCCTGCTGGCGACCCGTACGGCCTGACGAAAAGGCCACCGGAACGGCCGAGGGGCCCGGGGTGCTGTGCCACACCCCGGGCCCCTCGTCACTCTCCGCCCTCGGGCGGTCACACGCTCACTCAGACGGCGGCGCGGTTGCCACCGACCAGCCGGGGCAGCATCCGGAACCCGATCCCACCGGCGATCATCGTCGCGGCGCCGACGAGCAGGAACGTCGTCTCCATCGCACCGGTCTCGGCGAGCTCCTCCTTGGCCTCGCCCTGCTGGACGGGCTGGGAGCCGGCGTTGTTGGTGTCGGTCTGGTCGCCACCACCGGTCGCACCGCCGGTGGACCCACCGGTCGAACCGCCGGTCGCGTCGTCACCACCGCCGGTGGTGCTGCCACCGCCGGAGGTGCTGGCGTTGCTGCCGCCGGAGGTGCTGTTGCCGCCGTTGTTGTTACCGCCCTGGTCACCACCGTTGGCGGCCTCACCACCATTGGCAGCCTCACCACCGTTAGCGGCCTCACCACCGTTAGCGGCCTCACCACCATTGGCAGCCTCACCACCGTTAGCGGCCTCACCACCGTTAGCGGCCTCACCACCGTTAGCGGCCTCACCACCATTGGCAGCCTCACCACCGTTAGCGGCCTCACCACCATTGGCAGCCTCACCACCGTTAGCGGCCTCACCACCATTGGCAGCCTCACCACCGTTAGCGGCCTC
>NZ_JBSFNQ010000006.1:158596-170518 GCF_053981115.1 Streptomyces sp. NPDC003691
CACCACCATTGGCAGCCTCACCACCGTTACCACCGTTGGCAGCCTGACCACCCTTGTCCCCGGGGTCGACTCCGCCACCGTTGGAGCCGCCGTTGGTGTCGGCGGGCGGGTCGTCACTCAGGACACCGAGGCCGGCGTCACTCGTCTGCGAGCCGGTGAACGCCTGGGCCGCCCCGGCCACCGTCAGCGAAGCACCGGCCGCGATCACCGCGCCGGCGGCGATACGTGCCACACGGATACGCGTCTTCTTCGTCATCTACCTGCTACCCCCAGTAGCTGTTCGTCATTGAGCCGGGTCGCCCGGGTGGCTACTCAGAGGAGAGCTTCCGCCCTCACCCCGCTCACTCACGCCCAGGAAACACGCGTGCCGCGCGCCAGCCTTGCCAGTTCCGAACGGCCCGTCAAGCGGGATGCGCGAATGATGCCCGATATGAGAGTCGTTGCCCGAGCCGGGGCTGCACAACTGTGACCCGCAGGACACATCCAACCGCACGTGGCATCAACATTGCCGCTTTGTCGATAGAAGAGGGAGCGGCACGCGCTGTTGCACCCCGGCGCTCGGGTACGCCGAGGAGTCCGGGTGAACACGGATGGGGTGGGCGTCGTCGACGCCCACCCCATCGCCTTTCTACTGATCCGCCTTGAGCGCGCTCGCGATACGGCGGTCCGCGTTTCCCAGCGTCCTCATGAACGTTTCCCTGGATACGTATCGGTCCTGCCTGTCCAGACCGAAGGACTCCAGCTCCACCAAATGTGAGCCGTACCGGGCCCAGTAACTCCAGTTGAAGCAGCCCTGCTTCTCGGACCCGCCGATACAGAGGAGTTCATGCGCATCCGCGGACAGGGGGATGTCCACTTCGACCTTTACGGGATCGTACGGCCAGATATCCCCCCACCACTGTCGCGGACCCTCGTCCTTGAAGGCGGATTTCGCGTCTCCGGTGTCCCCGTAGGCGAAGGCGGACATGCCCACCTCGCAGCCGTCCGGTGTCTCCCAGCGGATGAGTGACGCCTTCGCCGCCCCTCTGTTCTTGCCCGCCGCTTTCGCACCGTCGGTGTTCCAGGGGCCGCAGGAGTCGTCCTGGACGTCTTCCACCGCCATGAGGACACGCTCCGGATGGACACCGGTATCGGCCGTTCCGGCGCACGCTACGGCGGACAGTCCGATGACGGCCATCAGCGATATCCACCTCCTCGGGCGCTCAACAGTACTCATCACTTGATCTTCTGACCCCATCCGGGTTCCGGTGCAGCTTCCCAGTCGGGAATCGTCTCCATGACGACTCTGTGGAGTTGTTCCACCGTCACATCCTTCCCCGAGCTCTCCGACTCCTCGAAGAGACGGAAGCCGGCTCGGATGGAAATATCGTCGCCACTGTCGGTCTTGCCGACCCCCTTCTCACTCACCCGCGACCCTTCCATCAGAACCCTGCCGTTGATCCCGGCCTTCCGGCCGACATAGCCGTAGTGGATGTTCGACCAGACGTCGTAGAGCACCGTCTTGCTCAGCGGATCGGTCGTGATGGGAGTGCGGTAGAGCTGCTTCTCCTTCATATCGAACTTTGCTTCGAGCTGGGGCTTGTGGTCCCAGGGCCCTCCGCTGCGCACCATAGCCGTCCACAGGCCCAATCCCGCGGCGAAGCCGACGAAGGGGCGCCCGACGGTCACAGCCGCGGGGTTGATCTCAGGGAACAACCCGCTCCATGAGAAGCACTCCGTGGGAATGATGGAGCACCGGATGTTCGCCGCAGTCTCCGAATCCGCGTTCTCGTTCATCTCGTCCACCATGAACTGGAGAATCTGGACATAGACCGGATCCGGCGGCGGCGCCCCCTTGTTCGGAGCGGGACAGCTGGCGGACATGTTGCCCGAGTAGCAGTGGGAACCGCCGCCACCACCACCGCCGTGGCTGTTCCCGCCGCCACCACCGCCGCCTCCGCCGCCGGGCTTCGGCTTCGAGTGGTCCACGCCCTCGTTGGGGCGGCCGTTCCCCTTGGTCCCGTCGGGCCGCTTCGGGCAGTCGGGCTGGTCCCCCTTGCCGCAGGCCAGACCCAGGCCGGAGGGGTCGGAGAAGGTCGCCGGGTTCTGCGCTCCGTAGCCATAGCCGTTGAGCGTCTGGTGTTTGTCCATCTCCATGAGCGGGTCGACGGAGATGAACTGTCCGATTCCGGGGTCGTACTGACGCGCCCCCACATGGGTCAGACCCGTTGCGGTGTCCGCCGGCTTGCCCAGGAACCGCTTGTCGTCGGGCCAGGTGCCGACGGCCGTGCCCCGCGGAGCACCGAACGGAGTGCTGAAACGCTTGGCAACCGCCTGTGTCGTGGCGTCGAGGGCCAGACTCGCGGTGCCGTGCCGGTCGCCCGCGAGGAAGGAGACCCGGGAGGTGCCGGATTCGTTGGAGCGCAGTGCGACGGTGATGCCTCCGGCCACGTACGAGCGCGTCGCCCAGGTGGTCTTCGTGGTTCCGGCGACCTTGTGGTGGATCTCGGTGGCACCCAGGTAGAGGACGCTCTCCCCGTCACCCGCCGCGGCGCGCCGGATGAGCAGTGTGCCGTCCGCGTCGTAGAGGTAGCCCGTCTTGCGGGTGCCCTGGACCAGTTCGGTCAGTTTCCCTTCGGCGTTCCAGGCCAGCGTCTGCGAGCCGGTGCCGGGTGCGGGCCGTTTGACGGTGTTGCCCGTCTTGTCGTAGGCGTACACCGGCTCGGCGGGCGGAGTGCCGCACTCCGTGGCGGTCGTGGTGCGGGTGAGGGCGTGACGGCGCTCCGTGTCGTCGTAGCAGTAGGTCGTGGTGGTCGCCGTGCCGGTGACCGGGGTCCGGGTCTCCTTGGCTCGCTGTCCGGCCGCGTTGTAGGTGAAGGCCGTCCGGTAGGGGGCCGCGCCGCCGAGGGTGCGGCTGGTGCAGTCGTCCGTCGCCGGGGTCCATGCCTCGGTGAGCCTGCGGTGACCGTCGTAGCCGAAGCACTGGATGTCGGTCTTCAGGACCGGGTCCGCGTTCGGGGTGTCGGCGAGCTTGGTGACGTTCCCCGCGTCGTCGTAGCTGTAGCTGAGGTCCTGCGGCTTGTAGGGAGCCGTCTGCGGGGTGGTGACGAAGGACCGGGTCAGCCGGTCGGTGCCCGGCTCGTACCGCTTGTCGATGTACATCTTCTTCGCGTCGGCCGCTCCGGAGAGGCCGAGGACGAGCTGCTGCGGCTGTCCCTGGGCACTGTAGGTCGCGTCCAGCAGATAGCCGGAGGTCCCGGAGATTCCCAGGGGCTGGCCGGTCGGCGTATAGCGGTAGGAGACGATCTCCGAGGTCAGGCCGCCTGCCGCGGGCTCTGTGGAGGAGCCGACGGATCCGTCGAGGTCGTACGAGGTCGAGAAGGAGTAGCTGGTGGCCGCTGCTCCCGCGGTCACCAGCGGGTCCGTGGCGGCGAGGGTCAGCTGGGTCTGGGTGGCGCGGTACAGGGCGTCATAGGCGACGATCTTCCTGCCGTACGCCTTGCCCGCCGTACCGCCGTCGTACCGGACGGAACCGTCGGGCTGGCCCTTGGCGAGGTTGTCGTACGACCAGGCGGCCAGTTTGGCCTCGTCCGTACGTGCCGTTCCGGCCCACAGGCCGGTCTTGCGGCCCAGTTCGTCGTAGCCGTAGAGGAGCTGGCCGTTCGCCGAGTTCTTGGTCCAGTCGGACTGGTCGAGAACGGTGTATCCGGTCGTTGTGGTGCCCTTGTCCGGGTCGGCTTCGGAGATCCGCCGCCCGAAGAGGTCGTAGGTGTACGACCACGCGCCGCCGTCCGGGCCGGTGATGGTCGCCTGCTTGCCGTCGCGGGTGTAGGTGAACGCGGTGGTGGTGCTGCCGCTGCCGAGTCCGCCGCCGAAGTCCGCGTCGGTGAAGGCGGAACCGGCGTACTCACGGCGCTCGGTGGTGCGGCCCAGCGCGTCGGTGACCACACGTACGGCTTGCCCACCGGCGGGCGCACTGGTCGCCGTGGAATCGCCGGTGTGCGCCGTGGTCGTCTGCCACTTCTGCGTACCGAAGACGAGCAGGCTGCTGGAGGTGGCGCGCCCGGCGCCGTCGAGCACGGTTTGGAGCTGCCGGGGTGCCTGGCCGAACTCGGCACGGGTGTAGGTGCCGTTCGGCGCGGCGGTCGTGTCGTAGATCCCCGCGTACGTCTCGTAGGCCAGGCCCCGCGAGTCGTACCGGGTGTCCGTCAGCAGCCGTCCGCCGAGCGGAGTCGGGGTCTGCGTCTGGAGCGGGCGCAGCAGCGAGTCGAAGATCTCGTAGGAGGTCGTCACCGTGGTCGACGACTTGATGGTGGAGGTGGCGATGGACGGCGCCGCACCCCGCCGCAGGGTGTAGGAGAAGGTCCTGGTGGCGCTCTGGGCGGCGGCACTGTTGCGGTTGGGGAGCCACACTCCGGTGACACGGCCGAGTGCGTCGAAGGCCTGTTCGGTCTTCTTGTTGTTGGCGTCGTAGATCCGCAGCGGGAGGCCGCGGAGCCCGTCGAGGAAGGTGGTGACGGTGTGAGTCTTGGGGTTGGTGACCACGGTCTTGGTCGGGACCCCGGCGCCTGTGGGCGTATAGGTGGTGCCGGTTGTGTTACCCGCCGCGTCCGTCACGGACACCGGGCGGCCGAGGGGGTCGTAGGCCGTGGTGGTCTGCCGCTGCCAGCCGGACGGGTGCCGTTCGCCGCCGGTGGCCGTCGCAGGATAGGCGGAGGCACGGCCGGTCCAGGTCGCCAGGCCCTTGGTGGGGGTCTGGGCCTCGGTCCACTTGGTGGTGGGGGTCGGGGTGATGTCGTACACCGTCGCCGTGTCGGCGATGACATCGCCGCGGTTCGCGGTGGATGTGGGCAGGCTGAGGTCCGTTTCGGCGGTGGTGCAGACGCTGCCGACGGTACGGGTGCGGGACACCGGGCTGGTCAGACCCGCGCTCGGGTTGCGGGCGTACCAGGTGCGCGTGCAGGTCTCGTCACCGCTGACGGCTCTGTCACCGGCGTAGGCGACCTGGAACGGCATGCCGTAGCTGTCGTAGTCGGTGGTTGACGAGGTGCTGCGCCACAACTGCTTCAGGGGAAGATAGGTGTGCTGGTAGGTGGTGCGGGTCCGGATGTAGTACGCCTCCGTGTCCGCGTGCGACTTGTGCTGGGTGGCGGTCCGCGACGACCAGGGGTCGCTCACCGTGACGGAGACCGGGTTGCTGCCGTCGTAGGTGATCTGCTGGCGCTGGAAGCCGACGTACTGCTCCGCGTCGGTGATCGCGGGCACGTTGAGACCGGGCAGGTCGATGCCGGGCGCGCTGACCGTGCGGGTGCCGCCGGTCTTGATGCGGTTGCCGTGCATGCCCTGGAGGTAGGCGGTGACGGTCCGCGAGCGGGTGCCGCCCGCCGCGCCGGTCCAGGCGGTCACCTTGCCGTAGCCGCGCCAGAGGGACCAGGTGCGCTCGGCGGTGGGGACGAACGGGCTGTCGTTGTGGCGCCAGGCCGGGTTCTCGTACGTATAGGCGTACTCGACCGGCTCACCGTGTCCGGCCGGGTCCGATGCGGTCACCGCGACCACCCGGTATTTGTGGAACCAGTCGATGGAGGCGTCGGTGGCGCCGTTGATGTTCCAGTACTGGGGGTAGCAGCTCTTGGTGTTGGAGTCCTCCGTGCTCGGCATGGAGGGGGTGTCCCGGACGCACTCGGGGT
Organism: Streptomyces sp. NPDC003691; assembly: GCF_053981115.1. Classification (NCBI taxonomy): domain Bacteria; kingdom Bacillati; phylum Actinomycetota; class Actinomycetes; order Kitasatosporales; family Streptomycetaceae; genus Streptomyces; species Streptomyces sp. NPDC003691. The sequence continues at coordinate 164,263 of NZ_JBSFNQ010000006.1, forward strand.
CGCTGTACGAGACGTTGGTGATCGCGCCGGTCTCGGTGGTGACGGAGGCGACGCGGGGCCGGGTCAGCGGCAGGATGTTGCCGCCGCCGGGCTGGGTGCCGCCCGCGACCCGGTTGGGGCGGCGGTGGTAGGTGAAGGAGATGGGGTCGAGGGTGATGGGAGTGCCGGTGTGGCCGGTGCGCTGGATGCTCTCCAGGACGAGGGTCTGGTCGGAGGGGTCCGCCAGATCGCCGTTGGCGGTGAACCGGTTGCCGAGCGTCCAGGAGTCGACCGGTGTGTAGGCGGTACCGGCGAGTACCGAGGTCTCGACTTTGGTGAGGCGCTTGCGGGAGAAGAACGCGGGGCTCTCCGCGATGCAGTCCGTGTCGTTCTCGCCCGCGGTGCACAGGGCGTCGAAGGGCACGTCCGGCCATTTGCTCGCGGTGGTCTCGGTCAGCGGGGCGCAGTCCGCGGCGGTACAGCGGTTGTCGTGGGTGAGGCTGACGCGGCCGGGCGCGGTCTCGGTGAAGAGCTTGTCGGCCCGCTGGCCGTAGAGGATGCGGTTCAGATAGCCGCTGGTCGTGTACTTCGCATTGGCGGTGGACGCCTTGTTCTTGCGGTAGTGGTTGGTCTCGGCGGAGTACCAGTAGGTCATGGCGTTGCCGTGGACGTCCTCGACGAGGTCGAGGTTCCAGCGCCACGCCTGGTCGAGCGAGCGGTCGGCGAAGGCGTTGCCCGCGTCGTATCCGGGTTCGCCCGTGTCGTCGCCGAAGACCGGCACGGTCCAGACCGAGTTGGTGCGCTCGGTGGCCGCTCCGGGCAGCTTGTTCCGGCCGAAGTGGTACTTGGTGCCGTTGCCGGTGGTGACGGTCCACCGCTCGCCGTTGTCGTCGCCGTTGTCGGCCCCGACCTCGTACGTCACGGTCGACGCGTCGTCGTCCTTGAGCCGCCACACTCCGCTGGTGTCGTCCTTGACCAGTTCGGTGGACTTGCCGTTGAGGACCAGGGAGGCGTTCTCGTACTTCCAGCACAGGTCGTACTTCTTGTCGTGCCCGTCCTTGTGGCAGGAGTCGTACTTGCGCTCGATGTACGACACGGCCGTCAGGTCGAAGCCCTCACCCGCCTCGGTGCCCTGGTTGTTGGTGGAGGCGGTGCGGCCGTCGACGCTGCCGGAGTCGTAGGAGAGGCCGAGCGTGGGTACGGGCCCGGCCGCGAGCGCGGGCACCCCCATGTCGTACGACCAGGTGAAGGCCCCGGACGAGCCGCCGGACGTCCAGTTGGAGGAGGCGGCCAGCGGGGTCGCGGAGTAGTCGCCGGCGCCGGACGGGGACTGTCCCGGGCTGGTGGCGGCGACCGCGAGGACCATGTTCGCGGCCGGCGGGGTTTTCGCGGTGAGCCGCTGGGCCCGGAGGTCGTTGTGGGTGGCGAGGGGCGTCAGTTCGCGGCAGCCGGGGGCGTCGGGTGTGGTCAGGGCGCAGGCGGGGAGCTGCCAGAGCTTCAGCCGTGAGGCCCAGCCGCCGCCGATGGCCGAGGCGAAGGTGGAGTAGTCGACGGTGAGGTCGGTGGTGACCGGCCGGTCGGTGCGAGCGGTCAGCAGCACCCCGTCGACACCGACCGCCGCGGTGGTGCGCCGGTCGAGGACGGTGAGCCGGGCCGCGGCACCGGAGGGTGCCTTCCTCCGGTCGGCGGACTTCACTCCGAGGGTGAGCCCGCCCGCCTTGGTGGTCCGGGCGGATTCCGTCAGGGGTACGGAGACTGTTCCGGGAGCGGGCCAGCGGGCCTCGTTCTGCTGCCGTACGGCCCGGCCGATGCCGGCCAGGTCGGCGGCACGCTCCTTGGCGACCCGGTCCCGGGTCTTCTTGGCGCCGGCCGTGTCCATCGTCCGGACCTTGCTGACGCGCTGGTCCGGAACGTCGGGACGGCCGGGCCCGGCGGCCTGCGCCGACGGCGCGAGCGGGGTCAGCCCCACCGGTACGGAGAGGACGGCGGCCAGCAGCGGGACCAGCCAGAGCCGGGTCACGCGCGGCCCTGATCCGCCGGCCGTCACTCTGATCCTGCGTTTGAGCATGAACGAACCCCCACGTTGTCGTGTACGGGGGCAGCGGCGCGCGACGGCGCCGTGACTGCCCGGGGTGGATGCACGGAGCCGCAGCAGCGGCCGCTGTCACCACGCCTCGCGGCGACAGCGGCCGTACCGCTCGACGGCTGGACCTGTCAGTCGCCGATGACGCTCTGGACCTGTTCCTCGCTCGCCATGGCGCCTGCCCACATCCGGACCTCCCGGACCTTCGCGGGGAGGAAGTGGCCCCAGGCCGTGGCGGAGAAGCCCTTTCCGACGGCGAGGTCGCCGATGCCCGGCCGGGCGGTGTACACCAGGTCGGCGTCGTTCTGGGTGTGTCCGATGTGGAGCCTGATGACGGATCCTCCGTCGGACAGCGGATCGTAGACACCGGTCAGACGGACAGGGGTGTCCACATCGGCTTCCACGTCGGAGCTGACCCAGGTCTTGGTGCCGTCCGCGTTGATCCGCCCGAACCGCCACAGTCCGACCGGATGGGGCTTCTCGAGACCTTCGTCGTCGAGCCGGTTCTCCTTGCCGGTCAGCTCGTACCAGAGACCCCAGGAGGATCCGTCGGCGGTGCGCTGCCCGACGACCTGGCCCGTGTAGCCGATCTCCTTGGTGAGCAGCTTGGCGCGGTCGAGCTCGGCGACGGCAGTGACGGTGAAGGCCCCCGTGTCGTCGACCACCGGACCGGCGGTGGTGGCGGCACCGTCGGTGCCGTCGAGATTGAGCGTCTCGCCGTTGAGGGTGGCGCCTCCGGCGAGCGTCAGCCCGCGGCCGTAGCCGGAGGTGGTGTCGGCCACTGCGGTGCCGGTGGCTCCGGTGGCCTTCCAGTCCGCGACCAGCTCGACGTCGGAGAAGCCGGTACGGGTGGAGAGGGTGCGGGCCTCGCGGGCGACCTCCTCGGGCGTGAGGATGCGCTGCCAGACCGCGGCCTCGTCGATGGCGCCCTTCAGGCCGAATCCGTGCTGGCCCTCCCACTTGGTACGGCCGAACTGGAGGGGACCGGTGGCGGACCACGATCCCGGGTTGTGCACTGTCTTCTGGTGCACACCGTTGATGTACAGGTCCTGGCGCCCCGTCGACGGATTGTAGGAGGCGGCGACATGGGTCCAGACTCCGGCGGCGGGCGCTTCCAGGGACCCGGGCCCCCAGAAGGTCGTCCCGTCGTTGTTGTCGTTCGCCTTCACCCCGAAGTACCACTTGCGCGCCGGGGTGAGATAAGCCAGCCGGAACGGGCTGTAGCTCGCGCCGTCCTGCGAGAGGATCGTTCCGCCGACAGCCAGGTCGTCCACCCGCACCCAGGCGGCCACGGTGTAGGAGGAACGGGTCTCCAGGACCGGGCCCGATGTGGCGACCGCGGTGGTGGAGGCACCGTCCAGCTTCAGCCCGCGGTCGTTCCGCGGCTGTGCCAGTGGCTGGCCCTGTTCGTCGTACCAGATCTGCCCGCGCCGTCCCTGGTCGTCGCGCACCGCACCGGCGCCGACGGTCGCGTTGTCCTGCTGGGCGGGGTTCGTGGTCGAGGTGTCGACGGCCGCGCCGGTCGCCTCGTCGAAACGCCAGCGCCCGACCGGTCCGTTGCCCTCCTGTACCAGGAAGCTCACGACCTGGGACGCTCCCCACCGGCCGACGGAGTCCTTGGCCCGGACCTCCAGCTGGTAGGTACCGGATTCGGGCGGGGCGATGTCCCGCTGGACGACTTGGAGGACGGTTTTGATCTCGGGCAGCCAGGCGGGATCGCCGGATCGCTTGTACTGGTAGGCGACGATGTTGGTGTTGGTGTCACCTGCCCCCGGGGCGAAGGTGAAGGCGCCCGGGACTCCGGGGCCGCCTCCTGGGGCGCAGGCGGTTGTGGTGCAGAGCGAGTACACACTGTTCGCCGTTACCGTGGGCGCCTTGGGGGCCGTCGGGTCCACCTTGAAGTAGCAGAGCCCGCTGCCGCCGGACGTCAGATAGTTGGAGTAGCCGTTGTAGTACGAGAGCGTCTTCGCCTGGATCCGGTACAGCGTGCCCTCGGTGAGCGTCTGGGCGATCGACGGTCTGGCGGTCTGGTTGTTGGCGAGGTGTCCCGATGTCGGCGATACGAAGGGAGCGGCGACCTCGGCCCAGGTGGACCCGGTCTGCTTCTCCACCCGGAACTGCGCTCGCAGCCGGGCCTCGGAGGATCCTCCGGACAGGGTCCGGACGGTGGCAGTCACCTGGGGCGTGGGGTCGCTGATGGTGGAAGGGTCGGCGGCAGTGGGCGAGCAGACCACGCCGGAGCCCATCACCAGGCCGGCCGCGGCCGGGTAGTTCGGCCGCCCCACATAGTCGACCACCAGGGTCGCGTCGTTCTTGAACCGCTTCCAGGCGCTGGTGTCGGTCTCGTCGTGGGCCCGGATCATCAGGGTGAGCCGGGTGAACTTGCCCGCGGCGAAACTGCGGACCGTCGCCGTCAGGTTCTCGTTGGTCTCCTCCGGGTTGTCGTTGAAGTCGATGGGCGCGTCCGGGGAGTCCGGGTCGCACAGGCTGCCGCGGCCTGCGGAGACGTGCCGGTCGACCATCAGGTCGAGTTCGGCGGGACGGCTCGACCAGGTTGTGGCGGAGGAGATGTTGTTGGTGCGGACCAGGTTGACCCAGCGGGGGTCGCACTGGAACGCCCAGGGTTCGGTGATACGGAAGGTGGCGTCGAGGATGTGCTTGCCCGCAAGGGAAGCGGGCGAGAACTCGAAGTAGAGCTTCTGTATGTAGCCGGGGCCGCAGTAGTAGCCGTTCCAGGTGCCGCACTTGCCCGCGCCCTTGCCGCGGTCGTCGGTGCCGTTGTCCCAGTCGTAGTCGGTGTGGCCGTCGGAGCGCAGCAGGGTCCGCTCGGCCTCGCCCCAGGAGACTTGGGGATCGATGTAGAGGGGGAAGGCGGCAGGGTCGGCCTTCTTCATCAGGGCCGCGTCGGGTACGAAGCTGATGCTGTCTCCCGCAACGGTGATGGGCAGATCGGCCAGGTCGTCGCCGGGGCGGGGGCCGGTTTCGGAGGTCGTGTCGACGGCGGCGGCCACCGGAGCCGGGCTCGCACCCCCCGGTTCGTGACGGGCGGCGGCCGACGCGTCCCGGGCCGCGCTACCGGCGGCTGCGGTGGCGGAGGCTCCGGACGAATCCCACATCCTGGCGGGCGGGATGGTGAAGACTTCGGTCGCGTCGGCGTCCACGGCGGCGATACCGCCGCCCTCGGTCCGGGTGATCTTCAGCCTGTTCACCGAGGTGGAGAAGGTGATCTTCTTGAGCGCCGGATCGGCGGCCGCCTTGGGCGTCTTGACGACCAGCACCTCGCGAAAACCGTCGACGGTCGCGGTCATCCGCAGGTCGATACCGGGCCGGACCTCCGGGTAGACGGCGCTGGCGCCGTCCAGAACAGGCTTCGGCAGTCGGCCCGCCCAGCCCAGCCCCAGGGTGCGGCCGTCACGGCTGATCTTCACCAGCCCGGCTCCGGCGCCACCGCCGGAGAGCGTGAGGTCGACGGCGGACGCCCGGGGGCGCAGCGTTCCGTCCGGCTGCTTCACCAGTGTGGGATCGGGCTTGGTCCATGAACCGTCGCGGGCTTTCACCCGGACCGGGACGACGGACTGTTCCAGCCGGAAGGAGGAGCCGTCGGGGTTGGCATAGGTGGTCTCGAACTCGGTACGGGCACCGACGACCTCGACACGTTCTCCGGTTGCCGCCGCCTTGCGCAGCGCCGTGCCGGCCTCGCCCTCGTCTTTGCCGGTGGTGACCCCGGGAGCCCGCAGAGGCTCTGCGGCGGCGAGCGCCGGCACTCCGGTCCAGACGAGTACCCCGCTCAGTGCCACCGTCACGGCTCTTCGACGCCACGACAACATGCGCGTGCCGGACACAGACATCGGCCACCCCCCGTAGCTCACTCACGTCACTGAGTGCGCATCTTCACGAGACCTTCATGGGCACGTCAATGAGCGAGTTGATCTACGTCCTGGCGACATCTGCGAGAATGGCTGATTTTCACCCATGAAAATCTGTTGTATGCAGCAAGAATCAATTTTCAAAGAACTTTGATGTTGGCGCAAAAGCGACCAACCAGTAAAAATTACGTGATAGCTGGATGAAGAAATGGCAAGAAACACGAAGAGCGCCGACCCCTCGGGGGGGCGCGCGTCGTGTTAGGTCGGGGCTCCGCCCCCGCGGCTACATCTCAAGCAGCTAGCGCCAACGGATGACCGCCTACACGAA